>JAPPDO010000329.1 GCA_028821635.1 Ekhidna sp. | reverse complement strand
AACGATAAGTGTTGTTTTGGCGGCTGTTGTTTTGTTTGTCATCGAGGTCATCTCAGTTGATCTTGTAATTACAGATAACAACCTATCTAAAAAACGCTATGCCACCGAGCTTGAATTTGATTGAACTAAATCCGGCTTCATTGTAGATGACAAAAACTGTTTTTGTGAAAAAACTAACAAACAATTTTCACTCAACTCAGTTTAAAAATTATTAACAATAGTGGGACATGCCGAAACAGCCACTTAAAAACTGAAAGTAGGCAATAAACCTAAATTTTCATAAATAATGACAAAGTTTTCAAAAATTCTTATTTTAAGTGCTGTGATAGCACCACCGCTTGGCGTATCTGCCAATGCGAGTGATGTTCATTATGAACTTAACTCATCAACATGTAAAATTAAAGACAAAAAGGGTGATTCAAGATTTAGAGCTAGGGGTAACTGTGAAGAAGTGTCAGAGGCTTATGAAAAATGGAAAAAGCTTAATTCAAAGGAGTATGGCCATGCTTCTTTAGAATCGAATCCAGAAGAATCAATGCCCAGCACTCTAACGCACAATTAGTTTTATATTATAATTCTTTGCAAAACTTAAGCAACGAAGAGACGGGCTGAAGGACAAGTTTTGCAAAGGATTTTTTATATTTAAGTTAAATTCCAGATTATTATGTTCAAACTCAATTTTACTTTATATTTAGTATTGGTCACAGGACTTTTTCTATTTATATGCCCCAAAAATGCAATTTCACAAAGAACGGTAGTTCAGGCAAATTATACGATCAAACTAGCTGAAGATGACTTCTTCTTTGACTCACAACTGATTACTGACGGTATCTCTTCCATCTTTCGTTATAAATACAACGATAAATCTGCTGTATGGAATCGCCGGCAGGAGGCTAATTCTGCTCAGGGAGAATTAGAAGGTGCCTCTCAGACCGTTTATACAGATTCCCTTGGGGAAGTTATTTACAACAAAAATCTTCTTGATCCTAAAATCAAAGTAAGAGGATTTTGTAAGGCTGATGATATCTTCATTTACGATGATTCAGTAGCTTTTGAATGGACAATAAAAAAAGAGGAGAAGATAATTGGAGGCGTAAGTTGTAAGAAAGCAGTTTGCAAGTTTCGTGGCAGAAGATATGAAGTTTTTTACAATCCTAATATTGGGTCATTTGCCGGCCCCTGGAAATTTTCCGGATTACCCGGATTAATTGTTGAAGTCCGTGACAAAAAAGAAGCTGTGGTTATCGTCTTAAAGAGTATTGATCGTTTAGAGATTTCGCCGGAAATGCTCTACAACTTCTCTATCTCAGGGAACAATACAAGCTATTCAAAGGCAAAAGAATGTATGGATAAAGAATGGTTGAAAGAAGTTGAAAAAATGCGTGCTAATGCACGACTAATTCAAGCCGAGTATCCAAATTTAGAAATTGATTTTGAGGCTAGTGAAACCAGAACAGTAACTGAACTTGAATTTGATTGAATTAAATCAGGTCTCATTGTAGATGACAAAAACTGTTTTTGTGAAAAAAGTAATATTCATTTTTATTTATGCTTTGTGTGCTGGTGTAGATAGCTACTCACAAGAAATCAAAGGCGTTGCCATATATAATGCCAAACTTGCTGAAGATAATTTCCCCTTTAAGGGAAGTTTGTATTTTGATTCAAATCGCAGTATTTATATCTCTAAGCAAAACAATAACCCTGTATGGAAGATAAAGCGAGAATCGTATGAAGGTGCATATTTAGATATCTTATCCGATAAAGTGTACACAGACACTGTGGGCCACTTAGTTTTTAAAAAGATCAACACACCCACACTAACAGTTCGTGATTTTTGTGATAAAAACAAACCTTTTATTTACGATGATTTCGTTGAAATAGATTGGAGAATTAAAAGTGAAACGAAAATGATCGCTGATCTAAAATGCACTAGAGCTACTACATCTTTCAGGGGAAGAAGATATGAAGCATGGTTTGCACCGGAAATTCCTGTACCCTACGGGCCGTGGAAATTTAACGGACTGCCGGGACTCATTGTCAAACTTGAGGATTAAAAAAAGGAAGTAGTTATTGATTTGCTTTCGGTAGACTTGTCATATTCGGGAAAGCAGCCCATCCAAATAGCCGATATAGCTAAAAACAAAATAAGCTTCAGGCAATTCCGCAACTGTCTTGACAAAGAATGGGAAAGATCAGACAAGGAAACGAAAGCGATGTTTGCTCAACTTCAAGCAGAATATCCTTCTCTTGAGATAGAGTTAGAAGCTCCAAAAAAAAGAATTGCCACCGAACTTGAATTTGATTGAAACGAGTATTTCTGTTTTTGTGCTTTAGTGTTGTGTTCTTGCAAGTCAAGGCTCAATCAACATTACAGGGGAGAGTAAGTGACGGCAATACTCCTATTGATTTTGCTCAGGTATATGTGCAGGATTTGGAGGGTAAAATTCTTGCTTACACATTTACTGACAGCCTTGGAGGCTTTAAGCTCACCTTTGAAACGGAGGAAGCCAGCGTTTTGATACGTGTCGCCCGGCTAGGGTATGAGCCTTTTCAAAAAGTTGTCTCAGCCACACAAACTGTGATTGATGTGTCGTTGTCTCTTGCGAATGAGAGTACCTTAAAAGAGGTGGTAGTCACCGAGGGGCAGCCGGTGGAAGTAGAAGGAGACACTATATCTTATTTTGTGGAGTCTTTTCGTGACGGGTCTGAGGATAATGTAGAAGATTTACTCGCCAAGCTGCCCGGAGTTTCGGTAGACGAAGAATCCGGCACCATCAAATATCAGGGCAAAGAGATCAAGAAAATATTGCTGGACGGCGACGACCTCACCGGTGAGAACTATAAAGTACTCAGCAAAAACCTGTCGGCAGAATGGCTGGAAGAGGTGGAAGTGCTCAAGCGGTTCACCGACAGCCGACTGCTTCAAGGCATTCAGCAATCTAATGAGGTAGCCATTAACCTGAAACTAAAAGAAGAGGCCAAAGCCCCTTTATTCGGCACGATAGAAGCAGGCGGGGGTAATACTTCAAAATATTTTGCACGACCGGAGTTGCTTTCGTATCTCAAAAAACTCAAGCTGTATGCGACGGGTGAAGCTAACAATACGGGCACTGACCTGCAAACCTATGACTTGGAGACCTACATCAATAGCCAACTGGAGTACAAGGGGTTTATCCTACCTGAACCGACCGTAAATAATCAACTTGATGCGCCTAATTTCTTAAAACAAGAGCGATTCACTTTCCATGAGGGGCAATTTTTTTCTAATAGCATGTTGGCAAACCTCTCTCCTAAAACCTCTCTGCGAGCAATTACTACGATCTATAACAATAGACTCAATTTCAATTTTAGTGACTCTCTCCTCTACTTTTTGCCTTCAGGTGATGGTTTTTCATTTATCCAACGACAGCAACAAGTTCAGCGGCCGTTTGAATTTTTTCAGGACCTGAAAACTGAAAGCCAACTGTCAGCGAATCAGGATTTGGTCGTTCGATTTCAGGGGAAGTACATAACAGATAAACCTATGACAACCAACCTCATAGGGTTTTCAACCTATAATGATCGTGCAGACTTACAGATGAATGAGTGGTATGGGGGACTGTCATATCTGAATAATCTGAACCAAAGATGGGTAAACACGTTGGATGTAGAGGTTGGAAATAATAAAGGTAACGAACTTTTTGTATTGTCAGGTGAAAACAGTGAGAGTGATTCCATCAAACAATCCACAACTCAGGATTTTTTTAATGCAGGTATTTTTAATCGCCTGGATGGCATTATCAAAAAAAGCTGGTTTGTAAATATTCTGGCAGGTTGGTCTATCAATGACGCTGACTTCAAAATAGTTGAAAATGAGCTTTTAAATGAGTTTCAGGTAACGAACACATACCATTTTAATCACCTGTTTTCTGAGCTTAAAGTTGAGAAAAAGATAAAAAAAACGGCACTATCTCTTGGTGGAAGGTTGAGAAATGCCACTGTAAAATTCAATGAAGACGCATCAGGTGATGTCTATTTTGAGCCAATTGTAGGTTTCTCAACAGGAAGGGATCTGGGAAAGACCTCTCTCAAATTAGGAGGACTGTATAACATTGAATACGTGTTCCCAAAACCTAATCAACTCATCACTCCTTCTTTACTGACCGATTATCGAACTGCTATCTCCTTTAATGCCGACCCTAATACCCCAGTAAAAAACGAAATAGGAATAGCCTCCATAGACTTGACAGAGCGAAATGTCAGTTTTCTCTCAGCAAATGCAGAGTGGGTTTACTTAAAGTCAAATGCGATCTTAGCCCCACAACTAATGTTTGAAGGTGAAGCAATCATCAACAATCAATTGCAGGGAGGCAGTTCCAATAATTTTTTTAGTGCTTATTCTGTGGATAAATATTTTGCCATTATAAATAGCACTTTTAAAGTGGCTTATGATTACGATAGAAGAATAACGCCACTAACAATAGAAGATCAGCAGGATAGGAGCAAATTATCTCAAAAGACTCTCAGTGTCACATCCGGCATTTCCATTACAGATCAAATAAATCTTAGTCTTGCATTTAAGAGTTATGAGTCACACAATAGGTGGGCTCAGGAAGAAAACAAGTTCAATTTCAATAAGTACTTCGCTAAGATTGTCTTCAAACCGATCAAATCTTTAAGGCTTACCATTGATTATCAAGCCATTGATTTCAGACAGTCAAATGACTTTAGCAGCATACTCAATGCCTCTGCTTTTTATTCAGTTTTGGATGATAAATTTTCAATTAAACTGACAGGAAATAATCTCATGAACAGAGATGCAGTAATCCTTTTTGCGATTGAACCTTCGGTATTCTCCAACTCATCGTATCCCTTACAACCTATGTTTATTCTGGTATCGGGAGAGTATAGATTCTAGTGAAGTTTATTCAAGAATCAGCCTAAAACTGAATGAGGACCTTAAATTTTAATAATCCCTGTAATCTTTCCTGTTAGACAGCTAAAATGAGTTGTTTTGTGTCAATTTGGAGGGTCGTAATCATTTTATAGTGTCTCACAACCTTTTTTTAATAGATAGGTAAAGAATCTTTACAGCAATCGTCCATGTAACAGAATATTTCGATCATTTTATCTTTTGATAACATAGGTAAATTTTCAGTTAATAAATTGAATGTCAAGCATTTAATATATGTAAAAATCTACCTTGTTTACAACAAGCAATTACACTTTCTTAAATTAAATTCAGGCGTATTAAGTTGAGACTCCTTCTCGATTAAAAGAATTGCATTCGGATTATTGTAAATCATAAGTTTATGCTTATTTTTCGGCATATTTTTTATCACATGAAATTATCCGTACAGACACTCTCTTTCTTCTTATTGTTAATCAGTTCCTGTACTCAGGAATTAAAACAATACCCAAGCTATGAAAAGCTGCCTTCTGAAGTAGGCCCGACGGGTCGGGAGGCTATGGTTTCCTCTGCGCATCCTTTAGCCACTAAAGTAGGGATAGACGTTCTGAAGAAAGGCGGTAACGCCTTTGATGCTGCACTGGCCGTGAAATTTTCCCTTGCTGTGGTTTTCCCGAGAGCCGGTAATATTGGCGGAGGAGGTTTTGCCGTTTACAGATTAAATGATGGAAGCGTTGGCTCGTTGGATTTTAGAGAAAGATCTCCTATTGCGTCCAAAAAAGATATGTATCTTGATCCTTCAGGAAGTATTATTGATGGAAAAAGTATTATTGGTCACTTGGCCGCCGGTGTGCCGGGATCGGTAGATGGCATTCTCAGACTTCATGAAAAGTTTGGCTCAAAGCCAATGAATGAATTAATTCAGCCGGCCGTGGAGCTGGCATACTATGGATTTAAGATTACCGATGATCAAGCAGATGAATTCAATCGAAAGAGAGAAGATTTTATTAAAATAAATGGCAACAATTTTTTCCTGGTAAAAGATACGCCATGGGTTAGAGGCGACACTATTCGGTTCACCGAATTAGCCGGAACTTTAACCCAAATAAGAGACAGAGGCCGTGAAGGGTTCTATGGCGGGATTGTTGCAGATCAGATCGAAAAAGAGATGATTCGCGGGAAGGGACTCATCACAAAAGAAGACCTGAAAAACTACGTATCTAAGTGGCGGGATCCGGTAATTGGAACCTATCGGGGGAATAAGGTCATCTCTATGCCTCCCCCGTCAAGTGGCGGAATTGCAATCCTGCAATTACTACAAGGTGCAGAGAAGTATGACATAGCAGAAATGGGCCATAATACCGGTAAAACGCTACACCTGCTCACTGAATTGGAAAGAAGAGTTTATGCAGATCGGGCAACGTACTTAGGAGACCCTGATTTTTACGATGTTCCTGTGGATATGCTGCTTGATCCTCTTTACAATCAAGAAAGATTCTCCGATGTCAGTTTAAATAAAAAAACAGATTCACAGACGATTAAAGAGGGAGAAGTAGAAATAATCGAAAGCGTGGAAACCACTCATTTTTCAATCGTTGATAAGGGAGGCAATGCGGTATCAATCACAACAACCTTAAATTCATTCTTTGGCTGCAAAGTATATGTAAAGGGTGCCGGTTTCTTTCTTAATAATGAAATGGATGATTTTAGCTCCAGACCCGGACAACCCAACCAGTTTGGATTGGTAGGGGGAGAAGCCAATTCCATTGAACCCGAAAAGCG
>JAPPDO010000375.1 GCA_028821635.1 Ekhidna sp. | reverse complement strand
CAGAACTGGAAGGGGGGATAGAGGCTTGTTTGGTACTGTGGGCAGTAGAGCAACCATCAGGAATGTAGGTATTGTGGATGCAAGTGTCACAGGAGGAAGTGATAATCTTAATAATCGTATAGGCTGCCTGATCGGGCATTTGACGGGTGGCACAATCAGTTCTTGCTATGTCTCTAACAGTACGGCTACAGCAGGTATTGATGCTCAGATAGGCGGCTTAGTTGGGAGGCAGGCTGGTGGTACGATCCGTGCCTGCTATGTCTCGAATAGTACAGCTACAGGAGGAGGAGAAAGAGTTCGAGTCGGAGGCTTAGTTGGGGATCAAGCTGGTGGTGGGATTACTGCCTGCTATGTTGTTTCTAACAGTAAAGCTAAAGGAGAGAATAACTCTGAAGTCGGAGGCTTAGTTGGTAATCAAGGTTCTGCCGGCACGATCCGTGCCTGCTATGTCGCAAACAGTACGGCTACAGGAACCACTAATTCTAATGTAGCCAGCTTAGTTGGACGGGCGCAGGGTGGTGGGACAATCACTGCCTGCTATGTCTCGAATAGTACAGCTACAGGAGGAGAGAGTGCCAAACTCGGCGGCTTAGCCGGGCTGATGCAGGGTGGTAGCACGATCCGTGCCTGCTATGTCTCAAACAGTACAGCTACAGGAGGAAGGAATGCCGGAATTGGCAGTCTAGTCGGATCAAATCAATTCAAAACAATGATCGTCGCCAGCTATGCGGGGGGAATGAATTATAATAAGTTAATAGGACTGCCGGCAAGTGGTACGGTCACTAATAGTTATTATCAGAGGGCCACAGTATCGGATACTAATAATGCAGACAAAACAAGACTACCCAAAACAGCCTCTGCCCTGCAAACGCCCACAGGCTACACAGGCATTTACGCTGATTGGGATGACTTGGATGGAGATGGCACCACCGACGCTGAATTGTTTTGGGACTTTGGGAGTACTTCTCAGTATCCGGTGCTGAAGATAGACTTCAATGGCGACGACAGCACCACTGATGACGTGATGCGGCAGCGAAACTAAAAGGGCTTTTATGTTAGCAGGCTACAGCAACTGCCGGATGGTCAGCAATAACCTTGGAATAGACGACAATAACCATGGAACGGTCTGCAAGAACCGCTCGGGGGGCTGTAGTAATTGCTGAGTAAATAACAATAGCTGCTAAGCGGCCCGGAGGTCGCAGTCCTGAAGAGGGGATAAAACCTTTGTATCTAATTCTCATATTTTCAGCTTTCTCCATTAGGTTTGAAACATGAATTGGGAACCATTAGCGAATTCACTGGAGGGGGAACTTCACACGCTCGAATCAATCAAACGCATCTATGCAACGGATGCCTCAGCATACAGAGTGGTTCCCAAGGCCGTTGCTATACCTAAAAACGAGCAAGACCTTAAAAAACTGATTCGTTTTGCATCTGAGAACCAAACCTCATTAATCCCAAGGACGGCAGGCACCTCGTTGGCAGGACAAGTGGTGGGAGGTGGAATTATCGTAGACATCTCAAAGCATTTCACAAAAATCCTTGAGATAAACTACAAAGAGGGCTACGTGTGGGTGCAGCCGGGCATTGTAAGAGATGATCTCAATAGGGCGTTGCTGAAGCAAGGCTGGTTCTTTGCTCCTGAAACTTCCACAGCCAATCGCGCGATGATTGGCGGGATGATTGGCAATAATTCCTGCGGTTCCAATTCCGTCGTATATGGCAGCACAAGGGAGCACCTTCTGGAAGTGAAGGCCTTACTTTCCGACGGGTCTGAAGCTCATTTTAAAGAAGAAGAAACACTTACAGGGTCAGGAACACTAGAAAAGAGACTTTACTCAGCTATTGATGAAGTTCTTACAGATGAGGATAACATAAAACGAATCAAAAAAGATTTCCCTAAGCCAAACATTCCAAGAAGAAATACAGGCTATGCACTGGATATTCTGGCAGATATGAAGCCTTTCAATCCGGATGGCAGGCCGTTCAATTTTTGCTCCCTGATCGCAGGGTCTGAGGGTACCTTGGCATTCGTAACGGCAGCCAAATTGAGATTAACCAAACTTCCGGGCGATTACAAAAGACTCATCTGCATCCATTGTAAAACCATTGATGAGGCACTGAAAGCTAACCTCGTAGTGCTTCAACACCGTCCGCATGCCTCTGAACTCATTGATCATCACATCCTGGAAGCTACCAAACGAAATGCCGGACAAGCTGAAAATCGGTTCTTCGTAGAAGGAAACCCAAAAGCCATCCTGATAGTGGAAATCATTAGGGATGCAGAGGATTCAGCAGATTCCGCCGTCCTCAACCTTCTGGCAGAACTTGAGCAGAAAGGGCTGGGATATGCCTCCCCCGTCGTAAAAGGTGATGACATCAAAAAAGTGTGGTCTTTAAGGAAAGCAGGACTTGGGCTTTTGTCCAACATTCCGGGTGACACTAAGCCGGTCCCTGTGATTGAAGACACCGCCGTTGATA
Organism: Ekhidna sp.; assembly: GCA_028821635.1. Lineage (GTDB taxonomy): Bacteria > Bacteroidota > Bacteroidia > Cytophagales > Cyclobacteriaceae > Ekhidna. Next base: position 4,239 of record JAPPDO010000375.1, on the reverse strand, counting down.
CGCTGGAATTGCCCGACTATATAGCGGAGTTCAATAAGATATTGAAAAAGCATGAACTCTACAGTGTTCATTATGCACATGCCGGATCCGGTGAACTGCATTTAAGACCTTACCTGAATCTTAAAGAGAAAAGAGGCAGGGAGCTATTCCGAACCATTGCCGAAGAGATTGCTAACCTTGTGAAAAAATATGACGGTTCACTCTCCGGAGAGCATGGAGACGGTCGGTTAAGAGGGGAATTTATTCCAAAAATGATTGGAGATAAGAATTACCGTTTGTTAAAAGCCGTGAAGAAGACCTGGGATCCAAATAATATTTTTAACCCCGGCAAAATTGTTGATACGGAACCTATGGATACCTCTCTCCGATACGAGGAGGGTCAGGAAACAAGAACGTTTCGTACCGCCTTTGACTTCTCCAATGATCATGGTATTCTTCGTGCGAGCGAGCAATGCAATGGTTCCGGAGACTGTCGAAAGTCAGCATTAGCAGGAGGCACCATGTGTCCGAGCTATCAGGCCACCCGAGACGAAAAAGATACGACCCGAGCCAGGGCAAACATTCTGCGGGAAATGCTTACAAGATCAGAGAAGCTCAATCACTTTTCCGAACCCCAAATAAAAGAGGTTATTGACCTTTGTCTCTCCTGCAAAGGGTGTAAGAGAGAGTGCCCTTCCAATGTAGATATGAGCAAGCTTAAAGCTGAGTGGCAGTATCAATCATATAAAGAGAACAAGCCATCAATCAGAACACGACTGATTGCCGGTTATTCGGAAAGTATCTCGGCTTTTGAATCCATCCCGTGGGCCTATAACCTCACTCGGAATTTGTCAAAGCCTGTGCTGGGATTTGCACCACAGCGTTCAATTCCACGGATGTCATCGCTTACTTTGAGGAGGTGGTTCCGCAAAAAATTTCACTCTCTTCAGCGAAGGCCGAAAAAGAAGGTCTACTTCTTCTTTGATGAGTTTACTAATTATCTGGATGTTGAAATAGGGAAGAAGGCAATCATGCTACTGGATCGAATGGGTTATGAAGTTAATGGGGTAAATCATGCGCCAAGCGGAAGGGCTTACCTTTCCTAGGGGTTTTTGATTGAGGCCAAAATATATGCCGAGGATAACGTAAAGCTGTTTTCCAGTCTTATTTCAGAGAAAGCACCGCTTATCGGGATAGAGCCTTCAGCTATTCTAACCTTCAGGGACGAATATCCTGATTTACTTAGGGGCAAACTTCAAAAAGATGCTAAAGCTATTGCTGAAAATACGTTCACCATTGAGGAGTTTTTGGCTAATGAACTGCGAAGTGAGCGGTTAAAATCGGGAGAATTGGTGCAAAAAAGACAAAAAATCCTAGTGCATGGACATTGTCATCAAAAAGCACTCTCCTCCATGGCACCTACCATGAGGATTCTTGATGCTGCGGGCCATAAAGCACAGCTCATTCCAAGTGGCTGCTGCGGGATGGCAGGCTCTTTCGGATATGAAAAAGAGCACTATGAAGTATCAATGAATATCGGAGAATTGGTTCTGTTTCCCGAAGTGAGAAAGGCAGAGAAAGATACCATCATCCTTGCCTCAGGCACTTCTTGCCGCCACCAAATCTTAGACGGAACGGGAAAGTTGGCGAGACATATTGTGGAGCTATTGTAAGTGTACCAGTCTTATTTTATACATAGCTTCTTTAAAGGTGTTTCACTGTGGAGACTCCAGAAGTATGAGTGTTTACTGGCATACGAAGGTCCGATTCCCGGAACTGATTTGAACGATTCAATACTTTTCGGCTCTCCTTTTCTTGCAAGCTGAACTCCCTCTAAATATTGATGAAGGATACGGCAGTCATCTTCCAACTTCTCTCTTGGAACTTCCCTGTTTTTATCAATGGCGTAAAACATCCTGCCGGACCTTCCTCCCCAAGAAATAAATTAAGTCTACAACTCTCAGAACTATACAGGGCTTTAACTTTTTTTTAGTTAACTCAAAAATCTCTTTAGTACATAAGTTAATATTTCCATGAAATTTGATATATTTATTCAAGTTTTTATTACAATAAACCTGCTGTTCACCGATACTCTCCTCCCAGCGAGAAAGCCAATAATGATAGTTGATTTTTGGGAAATTGAGATCCATAAAATGATAGCTAAATATCTGACAGATTCTTAACGTTCTAAAAACACAAATATGAGCATTTTTTTATTTTCATAGAATTATTTTTATATCTCTTAACGTTTTTAACTCGAAGATGATTCGAGCGTATGATATGATTATCCTTACAACCATTACAGATACATGAAAAAAGAGCGAAATTTCTATCTGTTCTTTGTCATTGCCGCCTATGTTTCCTCGTTATTTTTCGGTGGATACTACCTCAGTGTCGGAATATGGGAGCTATTTGTTCTTATGCTTTTGGCATTTGTGCTGTTTGTAATCTACGGTGCACTTTCCTTTTTGCGCTTTATCAGCCTTATATGGCTTTTCAGGATATCTATAACTACCGTTCTGACTGTCATTTTTAACCAGATTTACTTTACCGGAGGCATACAGTCTCATGCGTTGCTTGAATTTGCCATCCCCCCACTGCTCGCCTTCTTTTATAAACCGGTATTTGACAGATACATTTTTATGGCTGCTTCAGTAGCAGGTATTATTAGTATGTTCCTTTTATCCAATGCCGGTTATACGAGAAATTTACTTTCTCCGGAGCACATTAATGTCCATGCACTGATTTGTGCAATACTAATTTTTACAATTATTGCCATTTATACGTTTTTGTTCAGACGCACATTAATTGCGAAAAACAAGGAACTGGCAGCATCTTTAGATGAGCGAAAAAAGACGACTCAAAAACTACTCCAATTAGAAAAAATGGCATCTCTTGGCGTTCTCTCCGCAGGAATAGCACATGAAATAAACAACCCGCTTAATTTCATTCAAAACGGCGTTGAGGCTTTATCTGCAAAAATCAACGAGAATTATAAGACCAAAGAAAAAGAGCTTGAGCCACTTTTTAAAATCGTTAAGGAAGGCATCAATAGAGTAGCTAAAATAGTAAAGAGCCTCAGTCATTTTAGCAGGAAAGGGCATGAGATGGATGAACTATGCAATATCAAAGAAATCATAGAAAACTGCCTTCTTATTTTGCACAATAAAATTAAGAATAAAGTAAACGTGTTTACCGATTTTCCCAAAGTAAACTATAAAGTGAAAGGCAATGAGGGCCTTCTGCATCAGGCAGTGATGAACATTATCGTTAATGCCGAGCAGGCGATAAAAAACAGAGGTACAATTAAAATCTCCACAAAAAAGAAGGGTACTTTTTTAGATATTATTATTGAAGATGACGGAGAGGGGATTCTCAAAGGAAATATATCAAAAATTAGTGATCCGTTTTTTACAACGAAAGCTCCGGGAGAGGGAACAGGGTTAGGTCTTTTTATTACTTATTCGATTATTTACGAACATAACGGCAGTATAGACGTTATTTCTGATGAGGGTTCAGGGACGACTTTCACCATCTCCCTCCCGATCGGCTAGAATGAAAGACAGACCAGCTATCCTGTATGTTGATGATGAAGAAACTAACCTTCTGCTGTTTCAGATGGCATTTGAAGGTGCAAGAGACGTGCTTATTGCTAACTCGCCCAATGAAGGATTAATAAAGCTGACTGAGAACAAGGAAAGAATTATTTCCGTAATCAGCGATATGCACATGCCAAAAATGAACGGAGTACAGTTCATAAATGAGGCTAGAAAAATACTAAATACAATCCCTTACTTTATTCTAAGCGGCTATTCTTACAATGATGAGGTTGATGCGGCACTCAAAGAGAAGAAAATTCTAAAGTTTTTTACCAAGCCCTTTGATAGAGCAGAAATTGAAGAGTACCTGAATAAAATAAATAATTAACCTTTTTTTACGCTTATCAAATCATACAATGCCGTGGATAGCAGCTACGTTATTTAAGGATACCGTCAAAATTTTTTACTCCCTCACAAACTTCAACAAACGCCCATCCGGCAACTGAACGAGGTACAGACCGCTACGTAAGGAGGTGATGTCTACCTTTACGTTGGTGGTGCCTTCCAGCAAGGACTTGCCGCTCAAACTTAGTAGTTGGAACGTGCCACTGATCGAAGATCGCACCTCCAAATAATCACCCGAAGGATTGGGAAAGATGACGGCTTCCTCCGCATCTTCTACTGCCCCTAAAGGAGTCTCCTCCTCATCGTCATCATCATT
>JAPPDO010000453.1 GCA_028821635.1 Ekhidna sp. | reverse complement strand
GATGGAATATTCTTTATATTTGTTATTCAATCATTTAACTATGCTAAATTAGCAGTGCCAGATAAAGTTTTTTTTAAATTTCTAATGTGAGATGAGCCTAAATGAATCTGCGTCATTCTGAAAATCAAATCGTTTTCTAAATTGAAGTTGACTTTCGGAGGATAAGTTTACCAAAAGAATATCTTCTTTTTTATCCGAAAAGGCTAGCTGCTTCCCATCATACCTGTAAACGGCTGAGTGTCCGGGGTATTCCTTGGGATAGCCGTCAATACCGGTTCGATTTAACCCTGCGGCATAGGCTATGTTTTCGATGGCTCTGGCCTTTAATAGCGCATCCCACGCTTCAATCCTTGCATCAGGCCAGTTGGCTACGTAAATCAAAAGGTCATACTGATAGGTTTGCTCTGTGCTTTTTTCGGATCGGCTCCAAACCGGAAACCGAAGGTCATAACAAATTAGCGGCATAATCCGCCATCCCTTAAATTCAATGATCTTTTTTTCATTACCTGGGATATAGACCTTGTCCTCTCTCGCCAAAGTGAACAGATGTCTTTTATCGTAATACGTCGCACTACCATCAGGGCAGACAAAGTACAGTCGATTGTAAAAGTTTGATTGCTCTTTCAGGATGTAGCTTCCTGCAATTGCCGCATCTTTCACATTGGCCATTTGGCGCATCCATCTGAAGGTTCTTCCACCCGGTGGCTCTGCAAGTTTTTCAGCATTCATAGAAAAGCCTGTTGTGAACATTTCGGGTAGAAGGATTATATCTACCTTGGCATTAATGCCTCGGATCGTTTCCTCAAGCATGGCGAGGTTAGCATCTGTCTGTTCCCAGTGTAAATCCGTTTGAATTAGAGCTATGGATAAATCCTGCATTACTTTGGGGCTTTTACACGGTAATTTACATCTACTTTCCCTTTGCTTATGTCGGCTAGCCTGCCTTTGATAAGACGTTTTTTGAGGGGTGTGAGATAGTCTGTGAACAATTTCCCTTCTATGTGGTCGTATTCATGCTGAATCACCCTTGCTTTTATTCCGTAAAAGTGATCCTCATACTCGCCCCAGTTCTCATCATAGTATTTGATCCTGATTCCTGCCTTTCGATTCACGTTAGCCCGGATTCCGGGGATGCTCAGACACCCTTCCTCAAATGCCCATTCTTCACCCAGCTCCTCTATCATTAGCGGATTGATGAATACTTTCTTCAATCCATCTATGCCCTCTTCTTCTATGGGAGTGGTGTCTACCACAAACAACCGGACGGAATGACTAATCTGCGGAGCAGCAAGGCCCACTCCCTGAGCCTCATACATTGTTTCAAACATACTCTCTACCAGTTTTCCTAAAAATTCATCACCTCTTTCAATAGTTGCAGCTTTCTTTTTTAAAACCGGGGATCCGTATAATACGATTGGAAAAATCATAAAATGCTCTCCAGATAAGATTGAAGAATAATAGTTGCACTCACTTTATCAACGATTCCTTTATTTCGACGGGTCTTTTTTCTCAACCCTCCGGTGATCATTGAATCAAGAGCAAGTTTGGAAGTAAACCGTTCATCATGTAAAGTTAGTTGTATGTCCGTGAATACCCTTTTGAACCGATTGATAAATGCCTGAACCAATACTGTGGCATTGGTATCCATACCGTTTGTATTCTTTGGCATCCCTATCACTACTTTTTCGATATTTTCAGTTGAAAAATAATTTTTTAAATATTCTTCCAGTTGATGAGTGGAGACTACATCCAGCGGACTCGCAATAATTTGTAATGGATCCGTTACTGCCAGACCTGTCCTTTTGGCTCCGTAATCAATCGCCAGTATGCGAGGCATTAGTTGAGTTTACTTAGTGAGGCAACCTTTTTTAATACTTGCTTTTCAAGTGAAATTGCCTTTGGAAAGAGTACTTGATTTTCGACCGCAGCATGGTAGGTCATCTCTCGATCAAAAGCCTTTATTTCACTTAGCAGAACTCTCCCGTGAAGGTCGCCGTCTTCCAGTAAATCGAAAAGGGATCGAATGGCCCCTAACTCATCTTCCTTCTCGTGATGTATCAACTCATCTTTTAGTGAGAAATCTTCAAAATACATTAATCTGGAAATAGGTGCTTTTTCATAACCTTTGTTAATCTCCTGGAGAGCATGTATGTATTTAAAAGTGGTATCTTCCTCCTCATAAATATGCCTAATCAAGTCCTCTACAAACTCCGGCATCAGATTTCTAAGTGCAGGATTCTTGTAGGTCTTTGCAAAGTGAACGATATAAGGAAGTTTCTCTTTGATGAAGATGTGGTGGGTATGCTTGAGATATTCAACAAGGAGATCAATTGGATATGAGGAAAGCTCTTTAAAACTACATCTGGTTGAAGAATCAAATTCGTAGAAACTTTTTATTACTTGTTGTTTGTCTAAGCCTTGCTCTTCACATACTTCTGACAGTTTTCTGGAGGAATTTTCAAAAAAGTCAATTCCCAGATAATGCAGTGCTCTGGCGTAAACATAATTCTCATCTACTACTTCTTCAATCGTCTTCTCGAAAACCATACTCAAAAGTAAACCCTTCAACTATTTAAATCAATAGTTCGCTTATCAGTATTTTCTTATGCCGGATAAATTAATTTTGAAGTATGAGCAAGTACAAAAACTCCAACGCTGCAATACGTCTCCCGCTGTATGTGTCCATAGCCGTTTGTGTAGGTATTCTTATTGGTGCTAATATGGCGGGAGGTTCTCTAGCAACCTCCACAGAACTCCTGAAGGGTCTCACAAAATTCAGACAAGTTCTGACATATATTGAAAATGACTACATTGATGACGTAGAAAGCGATGATCTGGTAGAGGGTGCAATCCGAAGTATGCTGGAACAACTAGACCCTCATACTTCCTACATCCCGGCAAAAGACCTCAAGATAATTCAATCGCAGCTAAAAGGAAACTATGAAGGCATCGGCATTGAATTCAATATATTTAAGGATACCATTCACGTTGTTCGTCCTTTGAACGGAGGCCCCTCGGCAAAGCTCGGCATTCGTGTTGGAGATAAAATTATAAAAATAGATAGTGAGAATGTGGCAGGGGTAAATATGACCAACCAAAAAGTAGTAGAAGCACTCAGAGGCCCCGGCGGTTCAACGGTTACGGTCGAAATTAATAGGACGGGAATGCCTAATTTACTGAAATTCCGAATTGAGAGAGATGTAATCCCTCAACACTCTGTTGATGTATCTTACATGATCACTGAGGAGATTGGCTACATCAAAATTGCTCGCTTTGCAAACTCTACTTACACTGAGTTTAAGGATGCACTCATAAAGTTGAAAGATCAAGGCATGCAAAAATTAATTATTGATCTTACAGGAAACCCCGGCGGCTATCTCAATCGTGCGATTCAAATCGCTGATGAGCTACTTGCCGGAAGACAACTGGTCGTTTACACAGACGGGAAAAAGGAGAGATATACTGAGCGGCATTATTCCGGCGAGAAAGGAGATTTTGAAGAAGGGATCGTAATGGTTTTAGTGGATGAAGAGTCAGCCTCAGCTTCCGAAATCGTGGCGGGTGCCCTCCAGGATCATGATCGAGGCATTATCGTTGGCAGGAGAACCTTTGGAAAAGGACTAGTCCAGCTTCCTTTAGACCTGAATGACGGATCCGAGCTGCGACTAACCATTTCACGATATTACACTCCAAGTGGAAGAAGTATTCAAAAAATCTATAAAAAAGGCAGCCTTGAGGAGTATTATCAGGAATCGTATTCAAGATATCAAAGCGGTGAACTTTACAATTCAGATAGCATTAAAACCATTGATTCGCTTGAATTTCGGACAAGTAGTGGAAGAATCGTTCATGGTGGCGGAGGTATTTCTCCCGATTATTTTGTTCCCCTTGATTCCTCGCAAGAATCCGGATACCTCAACGGCATCCTAAGTACGAATTCCCTTCAGGAGTACACAGTTAAGTATGCTCAGAGGAGGAGAGAAATTTTAGAACGTAAAGGTTATGATGAGTTCAGGGAGAACTTTAGCATATCTGATCAAATGTTACAAGATTTAATTCTTCTGACAGAAGAAAACGAACTGCCCTTTGATCAAAGAGCATTTAATCGCTCGAAAAAGTTGTTGAAACAACTAACTAAAGCCTATATTGCACGAAATATCTGGGATGATGATGGATTTTATCCCATATATAACGAACAAGATGAAATTTTTCAGAAGGCCCTTCAGTTAATGGAGAAAGCCAAGGACTTAAATTTAAACTGAGCAATGACTTATTATCATAAATTAGGAGAAATACCGCCAAAAAGACACACTCAATTCAGGCAGCAAGATGGGAGTTTATATGCTGAGGAGCTAGTCTCTTCCAGAGGATTTTCAGGTATCTATTCAAATCTTTACCACACGAACCCGCCCACTCGCGTTGAAAAAGTTGGTGAACCTTATGAATGGAAAGCTGAAATAGCCTATGAGTATGACCTCAAACAAACCCACCTTAATACCTCAAAAGTTGACAATACCGGTGATGATTTTCTGGATGCAAGAAAAGTCCTGCTCAAAAACAAGGATGTATCAATGGCTATCTGTCGGCCCTCCTCCCGTTCAATGAACTATTATTATAAAAACGGTCAGGCGGATGAGGTAATTTTTCTTCACGATGGAAATGGGTGGTTGTACTCTCAGTTTGGGAAGCTTCAAATTAAACAAGGAGATTATGTAGTAATCCCAAGAACTACGATTTATAAAGTAGCATGGGATGAAGGACCTCTACAACTTCTCATCATAGAATCGAACAACCCTGTTGAGACAGTAAAAAGATACAGAAATGAGTTGGGGCAATTGCTTGAGCACTCTCCGTACTGCGAACGTGACATCAGACCTCCAACGGAGTTGGTGACCGAAAAAGAAAAGGGAGACTATTTGATGAAGATTAAGCACAATGATAGGATTCATGAATATCACTATGAAACCTCACCTTTTGATTTGGTCGGCTGGGATGGATATTTATTCCCGTACGCATTATCAATCCATGATTTTGAACCAATAACCGGTCGCATTCACCAACCTCCTCCGGTTCACCAAACATTTCAGGCGCATGGCTATGTAATCTGTTCATTTGTCCCAAGGCTCTTTGATTATCACCCGCAGGCAATTCCCGCTCCGTACAATCATTCCAACATCGACTCAGATGAAGTCCTTTATTATGTTGAAGGAAACTTCATGAGCAGAAAAGGGATAGAGCGCGGTTCTTTCACACTCCATCCCGGGGGCTTGCCACACGGCCCACACCCGGGAACCGTTGAGAAAAGCATCGGAGCAAAACAGACAGAAGAATTGGCAGTCATGCTGGATACTTTTGGCCCGCTCCACCTAACGAAAGATGCTTTGGAGTACTTGGACGAACGTTATCCAATGAGTTGGAAATAAAACTTACTTTAACCTGAAATAGCGGCTACCTCAGAAATCAAGAGTATTTCCATTGATCTTAGGTCATCAACATATAACATTCCTTTAGTTGTACTTCACGTCTCATTTTAGTAGATAGTTGAATTGCTAGTGCAGTTTTTAACTATTAATAGCCCTCTGCTTTAGTAAAAGTTAAGTGTTCAAAAGTAGAAGCGAAAGACACCCGCCCGGAGAGAATACTAATAACACAACAATCATAATCACCAAAGGTATAATGCTGCTGACCCTTCCGGGTATTCTTACCTCTTAAAGGCATTTTTACTTTCTTTTTCAGTCCCAATCCTTCCGATTTTATAACTTTTTTATTTGTTCAAATTATTTTTCAAAAAGGCAATAAATTAAAAACTAGAGATTATTTTATCTTTGTTAAATATTGTTCTATATTTGTTCAAAATTATTACTCTTATGAATTACTCTAAATTTTTATCTTTTTGGTATGAGGCTGCCCTGATAGCCGGATTTGTTGTTATTGGGCTAGGCGTATTGAATTATTTGATCTTTAAGGTCAATCTTGCTCTAAAGAAGACTTACAAAGAAAAGTTTGATCTTGTGAGTGAAAAAGAAACAAAGCGGCTCATGCAGAGTCACATCTGCATTGCAATAGCACTTTTCTTTTTTGTTAATGATGTCTTTACGCAAGATATTAAGCTTACTCCGGTTTGGTTTATTGTGAGAATGTTTGTTGCCGTTTGCTGCGCAGTGCTTTATGGATATGTAGCTTATCTGGTGCTTCGATTTCACTACCCTACGAAACAGAACAAGAAACTCAAGGAACTAAGATACACTCCAAGAACTAACCCTGAGAATGGGAAGGAGATGATACTTCTTGACGAAGAAGAAGAGGATGCTTATCTGGACGAGGAGATGCAGGCTGAAGAAAGTTCGTTTTCCTGTGATTATGATGTTTGGATAGACAAATCAACCGGCTACACACACATCGAAAAATACAAGGGTTATGTTACTGCTTTAGAATGCGACAGATGCGGCAAGTGGACATTAAGGCTCAGTAACGAAGAGATTCTCAGAGAGCCAACTGAGACAGAGGAGGGTGAAATCTTAAAAGAATACACTTGTTCTTATTGCCACAGGATTAAGCGAAAGAAAGTCGCACTTTTAAAGAAGGTTAAGGATTGGCCTGAGGCTCCTGAGTCTGAGCCTCCCGAGCTTAAGATGAGTAGTAATTTTCGATAACACTGAAGTTTCTAACGTGAAGTTCAAATTTGGGAGGTGTATCACAAAGTATGAAATCTTAAATATGCCCATAATTGATGTAATAAA
>JAPPDO010000147.1:5348-6748 GCA_028821635.1 Ekhidna sp. | reverse complement strand
GACAGGTATGGAATTACTCAGCTTATTTTTGAGGAAGGTGCTGCTGAGACTGCACTCATCGGGAAGGCAAGAAGTGCCGGAAGAGAGTATGTCATTAAAGCCACGGGGGAAGTTGTGGAGCGTTATTCCAAAAATGATAAAATGCCTACTGGAGGCATAGAAATTAAAGTTTCGGCACTTGAGTTTTTAAATGGCTCCCGGATACCGCCTTTCACTATTGAAGATGAAACCGATGGCGGTGAAGACCTTCGAATGAAGAACAGATACCTTGACATCCGAAGAAATCCAATCCGTGAAAAGCTTGAGTTACGTCACCTGATGATGCAAAAAGTTCGGGAATACCTGCACAGCGAACACTTCATTGAAGTGGAGACCCCTTATCTGATAAAGTCTACTCCAGAGGGGGCAAGAGACTTTGTGGTTCCATCCCGAATGAATGAGCATGAATTTTATGCCCTACCCCAATCACCTCAGACCTTCAAGCAGTTGTTGATGGTGGGCGGCATGGATCGATATTTTCAAATCGTAAAATGCTTCCGTGATGAAGATTTAAGAGCAGATCGTCAGCCGGAGTTTACACAGATTGATTGCGAGATGTCGTTCGTGGAACAGGAAGATATTCTTCGGACTTTCGAGCGGATGACCAAATTCCTTTATAAAGAAATAAAAGGACTCGATTTAGAAGATTTTCGGCGTATTAGCTACGATGAGGCAATAAAAAGCTATGGTTCAGATAAGCCTGATTTGAGATTCGGAATGACGTTCGTTGAATTAAATGAGAAAGTTCAGGGAAAGGGCTTTGCCATTTTTGACAATGCGGAGCTGGTCGTTGGGATTAATGTAGCGGGCTGTGCCGAGTATACAAGAAAGCAACTGGACGTATTGACTGACTTTGTTAAAAAGCCGCAGATTGGGGCTAAAGGGCTCATATATATTAAATGCAATACAGACGGGACTTTCAAATCTTCTGTTGATAAAATCTTGAGTCAGGATACGCTTAAAGAATGCGCAGAAAAGTTTGATGCAAAACCCGGTGACCTGCTGCTGATAGTAGCAGGTGAGGCGAATCAAACCAGAAGAGCACTGAGTGAACTGAGACTTGAAATGGGTCTGCGGCTTGGATTCAGAGATAAAGATAAAGTAGCAGCAGTTTGGGTGCTGGATTTCCCCCTGCTGGAATGGGATCAGGAAGCAGCAAAATATCATGCAATGCATCACCCATTTACTGCCCCAAAACCCGAAGATATTGAGAAGCTCCATTCAGACCCTAGATCAGCCCGTGCAAATGCTTATGACATGGTTATCAATGGGGTTGAGGCAGGCGGAGGGTCTGTTAGAATTCACGATCGAGAACAGCAGGCTAAGATGTTTGAGATACTGGGATTTAGCAAAAAAGAAGC
>JAPPDO010000147.1:0-5338 GCA_028821635.1 Ekhidna sp. | reverse complement strand
ATTCGGATTTTTGATGAATGCTTTTGAATATGGAGCTCCTCCGCATGGAGGTATTGCCTTCGGATTTGACCGTTTGTGCGCCGTCATTGCGGGGGAAGAGAGCATCCGGGATTTTATTGCTTTCCCTAAGAATAATTCGGGCAGAGATGTGATGATTGACTCACCGGCAAAAATTTCTGAGAAACAACTCACCGAACTGGGAATCACATTAGCTGAGCCTTTAAAATCGTAAAATTTAATGATTCTCTATGTAACTCACCAAATTAAAGATTATAACCAATGACCAGAAAATTCCTCATTTATTCAATGCCATTCTTTTTTCTGTTTAGTATCCTCTCGCTTTTTGAACCCCATGTTTATCGGGCTGTTTTTGCGAGCACAAATGTGGAGCGTTTAGCCGGCAAAGATTTTACCATCATTGCTCACAAAGGTGCTTCAGGACTAGCTCCCGAAAATACGATGGCAGCGTTTAAGAAGGCTTTGGAACTAAACGTTGACCAAATAGAAATGGATGTCCGCCATACGGCAGATGAGGAGATTATCATTTTTCATGACCAGACACTGGATCGAACTGCAAGAGATACACTGGGCAACAAGCTTACGGGAGATGTTCATAATTACACCCTGAAAGAAATCAAACAGTTTGATGTGGGCACATGGTTTGATTCTCAATATAAAGATGAACGCATTCCTACCTTAAAAGAAGTACTAGACTTAATCAACGGTCAGTGTAAAGTGCTCATTGAAATTAAGTATATGGACCATCCCCATTATCACGATTTTGCAGAAAAGCTAGTGGAAGTTGTTTTGCAGGAAGAGAATGGAGAAGACTGGATTATCCTGCAATCCTATGAACCGGAATATTTAGATGAAGTACACGAACTGGATCCCTTGATCCAAACCAAGGCGCTGATAGTTGGAGAAGATTCGGCCCCGTTGCTTGCCTTTTACATTGAAACAAGAATCCACATGGGACGGGCGAAGCAAAGTAATCGCTTAAAGGCCATCAATCCACATTGGGAAACACTTTCGCCGCGTCGTGTGTTTCAAATGCACGCAAAAGGGTATGAAGTGCATGCTTATCCGGTAAACACAAGAGATGACATGATAAAAATGCTCAATTCCGGCGTTGATGGTATTATCACAGACTATCCGAATATTGCCATTGGCCTAAGAGAGGAGCTCGCGGCAATGGGAAAATAGTTGTTAGGTCTGCTTGAGAAGCGTTCCCGTCCTGAAATAGACACTTTTACTTAGCTAGTTGCTTATCATTGACCTTAGGTAACCACTGTTGCGATTAGAAACCTTCGAGGTTTAGAAACCTCGAAGGTTTTTATCGCAATAACGACTGAACGGCCCGCAACAATCTCCCAGTGGCCTGCAAAGTGATTGTAAGCAATCTTAAATTATCTTGAACCTAGATTTTTTAAGTAACAACTAAGCAGCTCCCTCCGGTTCAATCATTTTCATTAATTTCAAGCCCCATGAAAAAGCAAAAAATCTTCAGAAAAATTATGGTGGCGAACAGAGGGGAGATCGCTATTCGGGTATTAAGAGCCATCTCCGAGTTGCACATTAAGTCAGTGGCCGTTTTCACGCATGAAGATAGGTATTCGCTCCACCGATACAAGGCGGATGAAGCCTATCAAATCGGCTCAAATGATGAGCCGCTAAAGCCCTACCTGGATATTGAAACAATTATTTCTGTAGCTAAAGGAAATGATGTGGAAGCTATTCATCCCGGCTATGGCTTCTTGTCAGAAAATGTCCACTTCGCAGCGAGATGTCGGGAGGAGGGAATCACCTTCATAGGTCCTTTGCCGGAGGTAATGGCCCAATTGGGTGATAAGATAACGGCAAAGAAAGTAGCAAGGGCTGTAGCAGTTCCGGTCATTGAGGACAATCAGGAAGTACTTACTGACGAGGGAGTTGCAAAGGAAGAAGCAAAACGTATCGGATATCCGGTCATTCTCAAGGCCTCTGCCGGCGGCGGAGGCAGAGGAATGCGTGTGGCAAGAAGTGAAAAAGAACTCATTAAATTTTATAATGAAGCTAAATCCGAAGCAGGGAAAGCTTTTGGTGACGATACGATTTTTCTTGAAAAATATGTTGAAAACCCCAAGCATGTTGAGGTGCAGATACTCGCTGATAATTATAAAAATATCGTCCATTTATATGAACGGGATTGCTCTGTTCAGCGTCGTTTTCAAAAGTTGGTTGAGGTGGCTCCGGGCATTGGGCTGAGGGAAGAGACCCGACAGAAGCTTTATGATTATGCCCTAAAAATTGCTCAAAAAGTAAATTACAATAATGCCGGAACGGTTGAATTCTTAGTTGATCCGGAGGAGAATATTTATTTTATCGAGGTCAATCCACGGGTTCAGGTAGAGCATACGATCACAGAAGAAATCACCGGAATAGACATTGTAAGAACACAGATTTTGATCGCTTCAGGCTGCAAATTAGCACATCCTCAGATTTACATAAAAAGTCAGGACGATATTGAAGTAAGAGGTTTTGCTGTTCAGTGCAGGGTAACGACCGAAGACCCTGAGAATGGCTTTAAGCCGGATTATGGCACGGTGATTGCCTACAGAAGTGCCGGTGGTTTTGGAATAAGACTGGATGCCGGCAATGTGTATCAGGGCGTTAAAATTTCTCCATTTTTTGATTCACTGCTAGTAAAAGTGACCGCAAGAGGAAGAACGCTGAAAGGAGCGGCGCAAAGACTACATCGAGCCCTAAGAGAATTTAGGATAAGAGGCGTAAAAACAAATGTGGGTTTTTTAGAAAACATGATTTACACCGAGGAGTTCCTCGAGGGACGGGCAACGGTTAATTTTATTGATAGCAACCCGAATCTTTTCAAAATTCAAAAGCGTTTTGATCGAGGAACCAAAATGCTGAATTACATAGGTAATATCACAATAAATGGCAGCACCGATGTTAAGTTCAAGGATCCAAGTAAAACTTTGGGAAAACCGATTTTACCTCCGTTTGATCCCACCTCTTCAATACCCGAAGGTACTCGGAATTTACTCGGGAAGTTGGGAAGAGAAGGCTTCATCAAACATCTAAAAGATGATCCTAAGATTCATTTTACTGACACAACCTTTCGAGATGCTCATCAATCGCTCCTGGCAACCCGCCTCCGAACGGAGGATATGTTAAAAGTAGCACGAAGCTATGCGGTTCAAAATCCGGAGATATTTTCATTGGAGATGTGGGGAGGGGCCACGTTTGATGTAAGCATTCGATTTTTAAAAGAAAGCCCATGGAGACGGCTTCAACTTCTTCGGGAGGCCGCTCCAAATATTCTTTTTCAGATGCTATTAAGAGGTTCCAATGCCATTGGATACACGGCCTATCCTGACAACCTTATTGAAAAGTTCATTGAGAAATCGGCCGAGAACGGAGTAGACATCTTTCGGATTTTTGATTCGCTCAATTGGATAGCAAATATGAAAGTCGGTATTCAGGCCGTTCGTAAGCACACCGATGCTTTGGCGGAGGCGTGCATCTGCTACACCGGCGAACTTCAGGATGAAGGTCAGAAGAAGTACACGCTGCAATATTACTTGGACATGGCAAGGCGATTAGAGGATGAGGGTGCGCACTTGCTGGCGATCAAAGACATGGCCGGCCTGCTCAAACCGTACAGTGCCTCAGTGCTGATTTCAGAATTAAAGAACGCCATTGACCTTCCCATCCATTTGCATACACATGACACCTCCTCCATGCAGGCTGCAATGTACTTAAAAGCCATTGAGTCCGGAGTGGATATTGTAGATGTAGCCTTGGCCTCAGTCTCCGGATTAACCTCTCAACCCAACTTCAACTCACTGGCAGCTACACTGGATTTTCATAAGAGGGGAAGAAAAATGAATCTCGACTCATTGAATGCGCATAGTACTTATTTTGAAGGTGTCAGGGAGTTGTACTACCCATTTGAATCCGGTCTTAAAGCCGGAACTGCGGAGGTTTATGAACATGAAATTCCGGGAGGGCAGTACTCCAATCTACGACCCCAAGCCGTTGCGCTGGGGCTGGAACATAAGTTTGAGGCTATCAAGAAGAACTATGCCAAAGTAAATAAACTATTTGGAGATATTGTGAAAGTGACCCCTTCGTCAAAAGCAGTGGGCGACATGGCCATGTTCATGACAGCGAATGATCTCTCTGTTGAGGATATTTTTGAAAAAGGAGACTCATTGTCATTCCCTGAGTCCGTCGTTGGGTTATTCAGAGGAAACCTTGGTCGGCCATACGGCGGGCTTCCGGAGGACATCACCAAGGTAATTCTAAAGAATCAGCAGCAAATCAAAGGGCGTGCAAATGACAGTATGGTTCCGGTCGACTTCGAAGTTGAGTTTAGAGCATTTCAGAAAGAGTATCCCTCCACTTCCTTTGAAGATTTCCTGTCCTATAAATTTTATCCGAAAGTCTTTAAAGAATATTACAATCATATTCAGGAGTTTGGTGAGGTAAGCTATTTGCCGACATCTACTTTCTTTTATGGTATGGAGGTAGGCGAAGAGATCATGGTGACGATAGGGAGGGGGAAAACGATTATTATTGAGTTGATTGGACTAACAGACCCCGATGAGCAGGGGATGAGACTGGTTGCATTCAGAATGAACGGACAAATCCGGAGAGTTGCCGTTCGGGATAACAAGGCATCGGTTCAAAAAAGCTCCAATAAGAAAGCCACATCCGAAAAAGAGGTCGGTTCTCCGCTACAGGGCAAAATTGCTGAAATGAAAGTGAAAGAAGGCGACAGGGTCATCAAGGAGGACATATTATTCATCATTGAAGCCATGAAAATGGAAACGACGGTTAGTTCACCATCTGAGGGCACGATTAAAAAGATCCATCTGGGAGACGGGGAACTTGTGGAGCAGGATGATCTAGTCATTGAATTTGAATGAGGTTATCAGAAAGAATAGCTATATTCTTACAGCAGAACGTTGTATCGAAGATGTAAAGGCTTCAGGCAAATTATCTTGAAAATTAGACTTTATTCCCCTCACAACCTTCAATGCTCGCAAAGTGTCACTGTAATAGTAACAAATTAAACAAACCAACATGAAAAACATAATCTTAATTTTCACAATATTATTATCAAGGCACTGCTAAGATGCAGTAGATTTTTAATAAAAAGTGACGCACACAAAAAATCTCTTAAACTTCTTTCCCCCTACTCCCTCACAAACTTCAGCAAACGCCCGTCCGGCAACTGTACGAGGTACAGGCCGCTGTGTAGAGACGCTATGTCCATTTGGGTGTTCGTGGTGCCTTCCAGTAACGGCTTGCCGCTTAAACTCAGTAGTTGGAACGT
>JAPPDO010000061.1:5450-6805 GCA_028821635.1 Ekhidna sp. | reverse complement strand
CTTACTGTCTCCCCCAATCCGGCCACTGCGAGTGTAAATATACAGGTGAAGGCACTACCCCAAAGAAGCCCTGAAGAGGATAAGCAGGCGGCCATGGAAGACTGCTGCCGGAAATTCAATGCCGATCCGCTTTCCGATATGCGCCCGTATCCTGAGTGCTGTCAGTATCAGCGGAAGTTACCTTTTCGTTCTTCCATCCCCTCTACAGATATTCTGGCCTCCTTCTTTTCTTACACGTTAAAGGTTGTTCAAACCTCGACGAGGTCGGTGCGTCATACGGCGGGTTTTTCACTTCAAAAAGGCTCCTCCAAGACGATATCCTTAAATGTAAGCGCATGGCCGAAGGGTTTGTATGTGATAAATATGTATGTGTTGAATTCATACACCAATCAGGGCTACCATCTAACCCGGAAACTTGTGATTCAGTGAATAGGTGGAAGTTGATTGAGCAGGAGGGGTAGTTATTATTCGCACATCAGGCAAAGTGGTCAGGTATTATCCTGTATCAAAAAATGTAGTATGGAGATGTTTCAGGGTCGGATGAAGGTATCTTCCTTATTTTTACTGAAGGGGACGAGGGGCAAAAGCACGACGGGAAGGCTTGTGATAAAAAACAATAAAACTATGAGAGTCTGAAGGTTTTTCTGTACGCTTGTAGTCGGCATTTATTATGTAAAAATTATTTATAGTGCATAACTTATGCTAAACCTACTTATTGTGCTTCAGGGTTTGAAAATAAAAAAGTTGTTTGTCTTGCCCTGCTTAGCAAGGGAGATATTTTATTGTTTTCCCGTCAAGATAACCCGATGAGGTATGTTCTGACCGAAGGGCGAATAATATCAGGCTCGTGATTAAGCATACTCAACTGCTTTAATTTCAGATTTTGAAAATGGGCGTAGATAATGATCAAAGCACCTGTTACCGACAGGCTTAGTGCCAGCTAGGCATTGGATACCGCCTCTCCATTCACCAGCAACAAAAAACCGGACAAAAACAGAACAGCAACAAAGTGCTGGCGATGAGACAAAAAGCCTCTCATGAAGGCATAAGTACCTATCGCAAGCGAAGAGAGAATAAGTCCTGTTTCAATCCATTCCTGATCCAGTGAATGGAGCAAGGCATCAAATCCAAATATTAAAAGAAAGGGAACGGTAATGCAATGAATGAGGCAAACCAGCGAAGCGCATATACCCAGTTTGTCTGCCAAGCGTGATAATTCGCTGTCGTTGCTTTGGTCATTGCGTAGACTTATTCCTGACTGCCAGCTTCCGGTTAGGTTTCCGTTTGAAAATGACCGATCATAGTCAGCATTTAATCCAAAAATGGTTCTGTTTTCTTTTTGTCTTATTTGGTCT
>JAPPDO010000061.1:0-5440 GCA_028821635.1 Ekhidna sp. | reverse complement strand
TTGGTCTCCATTTATCGGGTTTTCCAGAAAAAATATAAAATTGGAATAGAGTTCAAAATCATATTGGTTGAAATAAACTTTACTCTTCATATACGAACGCTCATCAATTATTTTATCGTAATCTATCAATACATTGGTGCGTGAAGTGTTGCCTCCCTCAGTATCATCAATAGCACCAAATCGAGAAATCAAACCACTATCTACTGCTCGTTGTGGAATCTGTCCTGAAGCATCCCACTTGCTATTGAAATGAAAAAATGTGACTCCCAGCTTGTCTTGGTTGGATAATCTGCCTACATATCTTCCAATAAGATTCATTCTATTGAAATTTTGAGGGCTATCAAAGTAACCATCGATTGATAAAAATTCTGTAGCAACATAAGCGTTATGTTTATCGCTTCCTACTAAATCGAACATTCCCAGCAGCCTGATAAGTATCAAATTGCCCTGTCTCCAACTTTACTGAACTGTTATCCAGTTGTTCTTTGGTTGTAAAATCTACATATCCTGCCGTAGTGAAGTTGCCTTTGTCTTGATAATAAGCCCCTTTTCCAAAGTCTATTTTTTCGACCGTCTCCGGAATTACAAAATGCAAATCAGCATATCCTTGTCCATGAGCGTGGGATACCATATTGACAGGTAGTCCATCAACAGTAATATTTATATCAGTGCCATGGTCAATATCAAAACCGCGTAAAAATATTTGCTCAGCTTTTCCTCCACCAGCATGCTGTCCTATAAAGAGACCCGGCACCCTTCGCAAAATATCTTGTGATGAGTTTACCGGATTAGTCCCAATATCTATTTCTGTAATGATATGTAGTGCATTTATTGTGGGTGAGATGATTACCTCTTCCAAAGAGATGACTTCTTCATCCAGAACAATAGTCAAAAATTTCTTTAAATTTTCTATCGGAATCAGCTTAGTTTGATAGCCAATATTGGAAATCTGTAAAGTGTCTCCAATAGAACAATCTTCCAAAGTGAGTTCGCCTAGCTCATTAGAATGTGCATGTTGGTCTGTTCTTTGATTGAGAATATTGGCTTCTTGTATGGGTTTTTGGTGTTCGTCAACTATTTTTCCTGAAAATGTTTGAGCGAATAATGAGCCATTTAATGATAGCAGAATAAACGTCAAGAATTTTAGCTTCATCTATACTTTTTTATGAAAACTTAATTTTTAGTAAATTATTCTAATGGCATACGAGTAGTGCCAGACAAAGTACGCTATATATTATTTTAGCATGAATATAATTTGTGAACAAGGAATACTAAATCTATCACATTAATGAGCGTTTCTGATTTGGTAAAATACAATTGAGGGCTATGCTTCTGTGTGGGTGTAATGTCACCGCAATACTCCGGAGAAAATTTGAATTTAGTAGATGAGGTACAGCTTCATTAGTCTTTTTATTTCATACACTAGTAATGGGAATTACATTTAACGGTAAAATTAAACTCCTTTGTACTAAAGCCTCTTTCATTTTGTAATCATGAATATCGAAGAATTCAGAGATTATTGTCTTGCTAAACCCGGCACCTCCGAAGAAGCTCCTTTTGGCCCGGATGTATTGGTCTTGAAAGTGATGGACAAGATTTTTGCACTTACCGGAATTGACACGTTCGATTATATTAACTTAAAGTGTGAGCCAAAATATGCTATTCAACTCAGAGAAGAGTATGAAGGCGCTATACGCCCCGGCTATCATATGAACAAAAAACTGTGGAATTCAGTGGACACTAACGGTCACGTTCCCGATAAGAAGATAAAACATCTGATTAACCACAGCTATGAATTAGTCGTAAGTAAACTGCCTAAGAAAGTGAAAGAGGAACTTTCAAAATTCTCTGGAGTGTGATCAACGTTATTTTTAAAATTAAATAAGAAGCATTTTATTTTTTTGTTTTGTGCAAACATAAATGTGCAACCATTTTTCTTCCTTGTAGTACTTATGTTATTTTCAAATTCAATCGAAAAGAGGCACGAATTGGACACTTATCAAAAATATACCTTCTTAGCCTTGGGTGATTCCTACACTATCGGTGAAGCCGTATCAGAAAATGAAAGATGGCCGATGCAGTTATCTGACCGTCTGTTGAAGGATTCAATTCGTTTGAAGCCAACGATTATGGCAGCAACAGGGTGGACTACGGATGAGTTAATGTCTGAAATAGAAAAGTCTAACATCAGAGGTCCTTATGATTTGGTTAGTCTCCTCGTAGGAGTTAATAATCAGTATAGAGGATACAGCGAAAAGCAGTTTGAGGCAGAATTTAAAGCACTATTAGACCAGGCAATTGGTTTTGCCGGAGGTAACAACCACCATGTTTTTGTAGTCTCCATACCTGACTATGGGGTTACACCTTTTGTACGGAAAAAGGACCTGAATGCAGAGAGAGTAAAATATGAGTTGGATCGCTACAATGCGATTGCACAAAAAATTGCAACATTAAGGGAGGTTTCTTTTATGAATATCACTCCTATTTCACGCAAAGCGGGCAACAGCCCGGAACTGACGGCTGCCGACGGTCTTCACCCCTCCGGTAAGATGTACGGCATGTGGGTTGATCATATATATACACAAGTCTATAATAGCCTCTCTTCCGGATAAATCTGCCAAAAACTCAATTTTATCTTTATTAAATAGACATATTAAAAAATAGACCTATTTTTGGTTCAAATTACACTTACTACTACTAACCTCTATGAGGAGATTCACGGTATTTCTATGCATCATCACTTTGATCTCTTGTCAGGATAAAGTGATATGCCCTGCATTTCAGAGTACGTACATACTAGACGATTCTACCAGGAATGCTTACTTCTCCTATGTCTGGCAGTTAGATGAATTAACCCGTTCCCAGTACCTTCTGCAACAGCAATCCGATGATTCAACAGAAACCATAAAACAACCCACCACAGATTATTATGCCCATGCACGGGATTATATCGTGCCTTGGAGAGTCTCCGGAAGAAATAAGTACGGAATTATAAAACCTGTATTTTATCCTGTGAAAAAGCACAGAATGCGAACTGCACCAATGGAAAACGTTTTAACACCGGAACTGCTATCCAATGATTTTGATGCTTCGGAATTTGAAACGGACTCGCTTCAGTCTGACACAGTCAATCTTGTGGCATTAGATTCGGCAGCAATAGACCTCACTATGGCAGCCAATGCACAGGATAATGTGCCTCAGAAAGAGGAGATTCGGTATCTACACAGATATGATCCTTCAGATATTTTTAACGTAGAACAAGCATATTACAATAAATATTTTGCTAATCGCTTGATTGACCACCGGCCTCCACCTGAATCGGAAGAGGTAGTAAGTGACAGCCTATCTGCGGCAGTTCCCGATAGTCTTACTAAAAAAATACCATTTTTTAAGCGGCTTTTTAGGAAAAAAGACCAAAAATCAGTAAATAAGGAACCTGCTAACGGGGAAGAAGAGAACTTACTGGAACTGACTCAAGAGGGGGTTCAAGAGGAACCTGTTGAGAACGATAGCGGACAGTTCTAACCCTTTAAAATGAAAAATACGCCGGATATGTGCTCAATCATTCTACCAAACCGTATCTTTTCACTTTTAATTTTTGAATCGTGACGTTCATTCCCAACAACATAAAGTTTCTCAGAAAGAAGAATGGATTTACGCAAGAAACTTTTGCTAAGCGGCTGGGAATCAATAGGCCTTCAGTAGGTGCTTATGAGGAAGGAAGGGCAGACCCCCGGCTAACGACGCTGTCTAAAATGGCGGAATTATTTAAAGTATCCATCGATGAGTTGATTCATGAAGATTTGACCGCAGAAAATCGTCCTCCGAAGGATAATATCAGGATACTCACGGTAACCGTTGATCCTGCCGAGAACGAACATATTCAATTAGTGCCGGCTAAAGCGGCGGCGGGTTATACAAATGGTTTTGCAGATCCGGAGTATTTGACAGATTTACCAAGATTTCACCTTCCCTTTCTCCCTAAAAGTAAGACTTATCGGGCCTTTGAAATTTCGGGTGACTCCATGCTGCCGATTGTATCCGGAGACATTATTATCGGGAGCTATTTGGAAAGATGGGATGATATAAAACATGGAAAGACTTACGTATTGGTCACAAAGTCGGAAGGTATCGTCTACAAAAGAGTATGTAATCACCCGGATAAGCAGAACAAGTTACTTTTGGTCTCTGACAACAAGTCTTACGATGCGTATGAAATTAAACCTGAAGAGGTAATGGAGCTTTGGGAATCTAAAGCATACATCTCGGCAGCTTTTCCGGACTATATAGAATAAATCTTATTCAAAACAAGCAGCGGCCTTCCTGACCAAGTTACAAACTATACAACTATACTCCGGTCATGAAAATTTATACCGACCATTTAAGCAAAGAATTTCAAAAGTGTAGCAATCAATCCATTAACGATGACCGCCCCCACAATCCACCGTACTAAATCATACTTGGCTTTGGCAATACTGGCATTCAATTCATCTTTAGTAACCATGTATTTAAAATCTTCCCGCATCATCTTAAAGTCCTCCCGTAGTGTTTTTAATTCATCTTTAGTAGCTGTGTTTTTAAAATTCTCCTGCATCATTATAAAATCCTCCCGCAGTGTTTTAAAATCTTCGCGCAGTGTTTTTAATTCGTCTCTAGTAGCCGTATTTTTTAAATCCTCTCGTATTGTTTTTATATCATCTTTCGTGGCCAGCCGATCATGATGCTCCTCAAATAGTGAAGTAATCGTTCGGGCTTGTTCCGTAGTGAACTTCACCTTCTCAAGTTGGGATAATATTTCTATAGTATTCATGATGCCATTTTTAGCTATGTGAGTCCTTTATCTCAAAACCATCTCTTATGTGGCAAGCCTGCAACACGTAATGATTTAATGCAATTTACACTAATATACTTAATCTGGTTTTTACCACTAAATACGAATGAGACAATTTATTTTATCACAGTAATCCTAAAAATCAAATAAATCCTGTTCAAGACAAGCAGTGGTCACAAACAACGCCTCTTCTCCGTGCCCTCCGTGGCTTTGTGTCCTTTGTGATTAAATCGTTATTAGTTTGTTCAGCACTGCCTGATAAATAAAATAAAAAAAACTCAAAAAAAAAAATTTGCAATAATCAAAAAAACCTTGTATCATTGCTCAATAATTTTAAGTTTGAATATGGTTAATGCGTTTAAGCAAATGAAAATGACTGTCGCATTAAGAGATACAGATACGCTGTTAGTTGCTTTGATTGGATTTTTTTCCGTTGAGTTCCTTACCGGGTGGGGAGGGGTGTTGCTCACTTTTACGTCCCTCATATACGTTATTATCAAAATCATTCAAACAATCATAACCATGAGGAGAGATAATATAGAATGGAAAGAGAAAAGAAGAAAGGGGAAAGGAACTGATTAACTTGCAAAAACCTTTGCCACTTCACCT
>JAPPDO010000364.1 GCA_028821635.1 Ekhidna sp. | reverse complement strand
CTGTCTTGAACAGGATTTATTTGATTTTTAGGATTGCCATGATTTTATTTTTGTTCGTATTGTGTCCTCTTTCGGACCATGCCAGAACAAACTAATAACGATTGAACCACAGAGGGCACGGAGAAGTCACTAAGAGTACAGAGGGATGATGGGAAACGAGTCCTTTCCAAATGTAGTTTGTAATTCGGCCCAAAAGGCCAAGTCGGGGCAGTGGTATTTTGACACATATTTATATGAGTGAGGGAAAGGAAGGCGAAACCTTAGACAAAAAAAGGGTCCTCTCTCGCTTTAATTTAATATGAAAACCCATGAAATTATCAAAAAAAATGAAAACTTCTGCGAATTATGAGAGGACTCCTATTTATTAACTTAAAATAATATAATCATGAATCAATCGCAAAGTAGATTTATTCTTTTCATAAATCCAAGAAATTGCTAAAAATAGTTGAGATTACTCTGGAGTTGTCACTGGTATTTTTTTATTGGTTACTTTGTGTGCATTATTTAGCACCCTGTCGGGTATTGTTTGTTCACAATGCTAACTTGAAGCGTGAGCGGATGATTGGTAAAACTTAGTAGCGGAGAAAAATAAAGATTACTTTAGAGGATAATGCGTCAAACTGCAAAAAATGCTGGATTTTTAATTTTTTACTTGTTCGAGGAAACGCTTCTCTACGTGCCAGTCCTTTGACAGGGTAAGAATAGCCGTGATTTCCATCTCTGTGACATATCCTTTCTGGTAGTTTTCTTCCCACACTTCCAGGAGATAGCGGATACGTTCATTTTCATTCATTTTTAAGAATATTTTTGAAAGAAACTCCCGAGCACGGTCAAAAGCAGATAAATAATCTTCAGCGATAAAATCATTTGCCCAACTCAACTCATCGGTGGCATTTAATTTTTTTGCTACATGATCTAATATAGACCTCTCTTCCTGATCTAATCCATGGTAATGGAAGATCAAAGACCTAAGCAACATCACGGCTTTTTTGGTAAGTACGTCCATTTTCATTCCAAAAATAGAATTTATTCGTGAAAAAAAAGTTGAAGTGCAATTTCATCGGCTATCAAAAAACCCTTTGGGTTCGGCTTCAGCATTCCATTTTTCATTGTAACCAGCCCTTGATTTGATAGTAGATTGATGAACTCTTCGTAAAGACACACAAGATCAACATCAAATTCTTTGTTTAAACACTGTAAGTTAATTCCTTTGGTTGTCCTCAGTCCGGTTAATATTCTCTCATTAAGTTGTTGAACTCTGGTAAGGTGCTCTTCTTTAAAAAACACTTCCCTGCTTTGCATTTTTTTTATGTATTTGGCATTATTTTTTATGTTGAAGCTCCGTGAGTGCCTGTTGTAAGAATGAGCTCCCGGTCCCACCCCGAGGTAGGGTTTATGCTCCCAATAGGCGGTGTTATGTCTGGAATGAAATCCCTGCTTTCCAAAGTTGGCGACCTCATATTGTAAGTATCCATGATCAGAAAGTATGGAAATAGCATTTAAATATTGCTCCGCAGCCTGCTTCTCCGGCACTTCTAAAAGTCTTCTTTTCTTCTTCAATTTACCAAAAACAGTACGCTCTTCGATAGCGAGTCCATACAAAGAGATGTGTTCAGGATTAAGGCTTATTAATTTCTCTAAACTTCTTCTGAAAGGTAAATGCCCACTATCCGGGAGTGCATACATCAAATCCATTGTGATGTTATCAAATCCGGCTCTTCTTGCATTTTCAAAAGCACAGACAGCTTGTTTCGCATCATGTATTCGGTTCATCCATTTTAACCTGTTATCATCAAAGGTTTGAATACCTATGCTTAAGCGATTTATTCCGATGGACTTCAGTTCGCTGCATTTTTCTATTGAAAGATCTTCGGGGTTTGCTTCCAGTGTTATCTCCGGATTTTTTGTGGTGGGGAATAATGAAGCTGCCCGATTAACGATTTTTTCAAGATGAAAGGTCCTGATTAGGGAGGGGGTTCCTCCACCGAAATAAATTGTTTCAATCGTTTCATTTAAGTATTCCCTGCGGCGTGTCAGTTCAGTGAGGATAGCGTCAATCATCCGGTCAACGGGTTTCAGATTCGTGCTAAAATGAAAGTCACAGTAATGACAAGCCTGCCTGCAAAAAGGAATATGAACATAAATACTCGCCATTTTGAAGCTAATTTTACAAGATCACTACAAAGAATCTGAGTTATATTCTTTCTTTACCTTCCCGTTGTAACAGATGGGTTGCGACAGAAATCTTCAAAATGGGAAAGAGAAAGGCCGCATTAAATCCGTTAAAGTTCAAATCATACCGGCTTTATCAATTACGGAATGACTCATTTAATAGATGACAGCTTTGACAGCCTCAATAGTTCTGGCTATGTTTGGAAGCACTTCTTCAATCAGGGTGGGCGCATAGGGCAGCGACACGTCTTTATTGGTAATTCGGTGTATTGGTGCATCCAAGTAGTCGAAGGCATTTCTCTGCACGTGATGACTAATTTCCGATGATATTGAAGCTAACGGCCATGCCTCTTCCAAGATAACTAAACGATTGGTTTTCTTAACAGATTCGACGATGACTGCATAATCTATAGGTCTTACCGATCTAAGGTCAATGACTTCTACTTCTATTCCTTCTTTAGCGAGATCTTCGGAGGCTGCAATGGCTACCTTCATCATCTTTCCAAATGAGAGAAGGCTTGCATCAGAACCGGTTCTTATCACATTTGCCTGCCCGATTTCCAGTAAATATTCCTCTTCCGGCACTTCTCCTTTGTCTCCATACATCAGTTCGGATTCCATAAAAATAACAGGGTTTTCATCTCGTATTGAGGTTTTGAGAAGTCCTTTTGCGTCGTAAGGAGTTGAGGGGACAACAACTTTGAGGCCGGGAGTATTGGCATACCAGTTTTCAAAATTCTGAGAGTGCTGCTGACTGAGCTGCCCTGCATTTCCGGTGGGTCCTCTGAAAACAATGGGAACGCCATACTGCCCAGCCGACATAGACCTTATTTTGGCGGCACTATTAATAACCTGATCAATTGCGACTAAGGAGAAGTTGAAGGTCATAAACTCAATGATCGGTCTTAGTCCATTCATTGCAGCACCAACGCCAACTCCTGCGAAGCCTAATTCAGTGATAGGAGTGTCAATGACTCTTTTAGGGCCAAATTCATCAAGCATCCCCTGACTGACTTTGTAGGCACCATGATATTCTGCTACTTCTTCTCCCATCAAAAAGATGTCCTCATCTCTTCTCATCTCCTCGCTTATTGCTTCTCCTAATGCTTCTCTAAACTGGATTATTCTCATTTTATAATGATTTTATAAATTGGCCGCTAAAATAATAATATAGCATAAAATTTTCAGGTTGCGTTGAGTTTTTGAGGCGTAATAAGATATTTTATCATTTTGGCAATGAACTTATTTAGCATAATGTCTTAATATTTTATTTTTTTAAACTTTTTTTGGTGTTGTAAGTTAGCATTATTAAATTTGTTCAATTAATTTTGATATTATTAACAAATATACTAAACTAAACATTATTTAATTTAATCACACATGGAAGATTATAATAAAATTATTGAGTCGCTTCAGATTCGATTTATTAAGGCTAGAAATGTAAGTATTTTAAAGCCGGTTACCATAGAAAATACCTATGAGGTGGAAAATCATCTCATTCTGGTTAAAAGTGGAGAAATAAGATTCGGGAAAGAGAAAGAACGGGCAGGACAGGGCGATGTGATCTTTATTCCCAATGGAAGACATATTTCGATCTCGTATGGATCAGGTAATCCTACTATTCTATCAAAGGATGATTTTCTTTCAAATAAAGACCAATTCCTGAAGTCATTTGAAGGAGAGCCGTTAGCGGAGGAGCATTACAGCTACATCGCTTTCGATGTGAAGGCGTTTAACTCAGTGAATTTCTTTTCCTCTCTGGACATTCCTCCGTTTAAATTAAAAAAGAACCATAAACTGGCCAATTTCATTAAAAACATAAATTATGAGATTTCAGGACACGTGCCGGGGAAAGACCGAATTGTCAAGGTGTTTACCGAGAATATGACAATAGAATTAATAAGACATATACTCAGTAACAGCCTTTTCGTTGATAAAATAGCTACCAACTCTACCTATTTTCAGGATGCAAGATTGATAAAGGTTTTCACATATATCAAAGAAAATCTTGCTAATGATTTATCCAACAAAGTGCTGGCGGGGGTAGCCAATGTTTCTGAGGATTACATTAGTCAGTATTTCAAAACATTGATGGGAATAAATCCTCAGGACTATATTGAGTATCAGCGAATGGAAGCGGCGGTAAACTTACTGCGAACCTCAAGGGACAATGTTCAGGACATTAGTAAAAAAGTAGGGTATAGAGACACCGCTTATTTCTGTAGAAGATTTAAAATGATGTTCGGTATCCCCGCAGGGAAAATGAGAAAGAGAGAGACTTTAATGAATGTTTAGGCTTTTTATTTATTTTTTCTTGCGTTGAGGTAATCTGAAATTAGCTTTATTGCGTATGGCGTGATCACTTTGCTCAGTTTAGTGGTCAGGCTTGAATTGTTTTTTTTGATCTTTTTTACTTTCGGTTCCTCATCGGATAGTGAACGATAGATTGAGTAGATAATTAAAGATATAAAACCTGAGAGGAGTGCTATCTTACCAACTCGACTGGCTTTATTTTTTAATTGTTTCCCTTTTTTTTGAAGAATAATTTTAAGTTCTTCTTCTTTATTCTTGAGTAACTGATCTCTTTCTTTAATCTTTCGTTTCATTCTCTTCTGATTCTATTTGTCGGATCAAAAATGACTCAAAAAAGTTTTGAATGGCTTTTCTCTTAAAAAGGATGAGGACGACGGCAACAAGGATGACGTAAAATCCGGATACAATCAAGAACCCTAAATAGTTACTTTCTAATCGGTCGTTTAAAAGACTGGCTAGTCCAAAGCTAAGGAAAAATACCACAAAAAAAACGATCATCAGCAACAGCCCCAGAGAAATAAGTACGGATAAGACCTTGGCTGCTTTTGAAATAGCCTTGAGTTTTAATCGCTCAAACTTAATCTCTATATAGTCAGAAATATTCTGTATGTAGTCGCTGACGGCATTGGACATGCAAGTGATTTTTTACAAAATTAACGCTCAGCCTTAACTTCCATCAAATCCGTCTTTCTTTAAAAATCTTCTGAAAGATAAACTGAGGTAGGTAGAGAATAAAAAAGGGTAATAAATATGTAATATATCTGATGGCTCCCGGTCGGAACGTGCAGTTGCCTGTTTTATCCTGTCATATACACAACGAGTATGCCCGAAGTAAATTGGATAACAGAAAAACTGCCAATAAAAAATAATGTCTGCCCGTATGAAAACGTAATAGTTTTGAAATCTTAAAACCGAAATAATAAACAGGTGTCACAGATTGAAATGGTCATGTATCTCGGATTTTTCATGGCAGCTTATTCTGTTGTGGGAAACGACGTTATCCAAACATTAGGGACTTTTTTAAGCTCAAATGAAAAGCGTCCTTGGTGGCTCCTTGCAACTTTTGCAGCCGGTCTTCTTACTATCACACTTATTTACGGATGGCAACTAAACAACGGGGATGTCTCTTATGGACGATTAATAGGCGGCGGAGGATTTGAAGCCCCCCGATATAAAAGCCCGCTCAACAAACCCGGATTTGGCTGGGCTTACTTATTGCCTCCGATCATCCTTCTGATTCTTACCCGAACCGGAATTCCGGTAAGCACTTCTTTTATGATACTGACTTTTTTTAATGCAAAGAATCTTTACGACATGGTGGTAAAGTCAATGTCAGGCTATCTGGCAGCATTTTTTTCTGCGATTATCCTCTACATGTTAATTACGAAAGTAGTGGAGAAGAAACTCATCGAAACAGAACCTACGAAAATGGAGATCAGAGGTTGGACGGTTGCTCAGTGGTGCTCAACCGGATTTTTATGGAGTCAATGGCTTATTCAGGATTTTGCAAATATCTATGTCTACCTGCCTCGCCAAATCAATGTAACGACCTTGATAGTAACCATCATAGTTTTCTGGATTTTGATAGGTTATATCTTCTATTCTAAAGGAGGTAAGATACTGTCGATTGTAAAATCAAAGATCAACACGCAAGACATCCGCTCTGCCACTATCATTGATCTGACTTTTGCAATGATTCTCTTCTTTTTTAAAGAATTGAACAACATTCCAATGAGCACCACCTGGGTATTTTTGGGGGTGCTGGCAGGCAGAGAAATAGCGATAAGGTATTTTGGATATGGTGCCGTGCCTAACATCACACTTCAGAACGTTGGTAAGGATCTGGCAAAGGTTTTTTCCGGATTGGGCATAAGTGTGGGATTAGTCTTTCTGCTTAAATCGCTTATTTGACCTATTTTAACCAACTTATGAAAACCTATGAGTCGTTGAGAATTCGGGTCGTTTATGAAGTTAAGATAATTTGATAGTCTATCTTACGGCTACAATAATTTTAAACTTACAGAATCTAACCTTTATTTTAAAGGCTATAGATTTTTAATTTATTAAATAAAATAACAGATGAAGAAGCTAGCAATAACGATCACAGGATTATTATTTATGGCAGGTTGTGATCAAACCAAAAAACAAAGTGCAAACGAAGCCATAAAAACTGAAAAAACAGTAGAAAAAGTCACATTTGAAAGCGAAGGCTTAATGCTGACAGGCAACTTGTATTATCCGAAGAATTACGAACCGGAGAAAGCATATCCGGCAGTGGTCGTCTCAGGAAGCTGGACGACCGTAAAAGAACAAATGGCTGGTTTGTATGCTA
>JAPPDO010000325.1:3771-6857 GCA_028821635.1 Ekhidna sp. | reverse complement strand
CCGATCCCGCGATGCTAAGCGACCTGTTTAACATGTACGAGCAGGAATGCAGATCCACATGTTGGGTCACAAATCCTTGCTCCCGGTTTAGATTTGGTCAATCGAGCAATCAGCGTAGATACTTGTCCGGGCGTGTAGAACTCTCCGGCCTTTTTGCCGGCATCCGAAGCAAAGTGCGCAATTAAGAACTCATACGCATCTCCTATCACATCCCCTCCTGCTAAATGCTCAGACGTTAAGTCTAGCTTCTCATCAGAGAAATCAATTAACAGGTTTCTTAGCCGAACATTCTTGTCCTTTACATCACCGAGGTTGCTGCTATTGAAATCAATGTTTCGGAAGATTCCTGAACCATCTTCGCCCCCTAATTTATCCCTGTTGGCATCTTCCAGGTCTCTTAAACCTATATTGATTAATTCCCCAATATTGGAATCAGCACGATGTTGATAAAGATAATAAAAACTGGACGATTCAGGCACCACAAACCGCTCATGTTTCATAGCACGTTCTGCCCGTTCCGTGTTACCGTCGTACTTTTTCAAATACTGATCAAACTTCTCTTTATGCACATCACTGACGTACTTTGTGAAAAGCATGGTGAGGATGTAATCCTTGTATTGAGAAGGGTCAATGACACCTCGGAATGTATCGCATGCTTTCCATACGATATTGTTGATGTCCTTTTGAGTGATTTTATCCCGGAAGGAATCCCGACTGGAAAATGTGCTCATATTATTCATTTTAATGCGTTGATCAAAAGTTGTTGAATCTGGCTTTCTCTAGCTTCTTCAAGCTGTTGTGTCAAATCCTTTTGTTTATTTCTTAACTGCTGAATGCTGGTTATCTGTTGTTGTTTATCAATAGTTGGTATCTGAACCTCAATTTCTGAAAGCTTTTTAATAGATATAGAAGGAATGGTCGTTCCTAACTGCTTTCTGTGAAATTCTCTTATTGCCGGTGTATTAGAAAGAAACCACGCTAAATACGAGGGAAGAATTTCACGCTGAGTTTCTTGTTTGATTCTTACCACTATAAATGAGGATGAAGCTACTGCTTTGCCATATACTTCTTGATACACGACACCAAAGTTGTTGGTGCCTTTGGCAGCAAACAGAATGTCTCCTTCTTGCAAAATATGTTTAGCAGTCTTGCCGTCCACATTGAGTTGTGGCTTCAAAAGTTGATCTAACTGCCCGAATTCATCGAAATGCACCGATTGGAGATACAATGTATCCGGAGAGTAATCAGGTTTTGCATACACGCCTGAGGTTAAAATTGTTATTTCGTGAAGCTTTAGATTCATTTATATTTAAGTATATATTCTACTGAACTATACAAAAGTAACAATAGTTTCAAGAAGTACAAATTATTTATTCAGTACGCGCACGTTCTACTAAATGAATAAAGGTAAGGGTATTCTACTCTTAAATGTCGCACACATTTGCCATTCTCACTACCTTCCCTCCTGTCCAACATCCCTAACTGCGGCATGGTGATTCCTCGAACAAGGTGTCTCCTTAAGGATACTTTCAATCTGATTGATAATCGGCATGAAACTTGGGTGTTCTATGGTAGGAGTTTGGATTGCTGAACCTTGAGGGATTCTTCTTCTATTGACAACTGCACCAGGGTACCCGTAAACTCTTAGCTTGGAAGATAAAGTATTTACATGTCTGTACGCATATCGGTCACCCTCTCTAGGCGTAGTTTGTAATCCAGTCAGTAAGCCCCGGCCGGGATGGCTGCATAAGTCCGCTATCTGCTTCAGTACCATACGCAGCTTTGGGATTCAGTCCTATTTTAACGGGATTGGACTTTCTTGGCAACTGACAGGTATTACAGCCCGTACTGCTTGGCTTTACTGGAGGATTTTACCGGATTCCACGGGTCATCATACGACTGCTTAAAAAAGAACTCTTTCACATAAGCGACAGTCCGAACAGTCCGTAAATACAGACCTGTATAGATGGACATCAGCGGAAGGACATTCCACAGCTTTAACTCCTCTTTTCTTCGCTCTGAAAAGAGATAAACGGAGAGCATCTGAATATAGGAGACAGAAATGTATAGGACGAAATTCATGGGTATAATAAAGCCCATCAGCGACCAATAGTTAAGAACTACGTCAATAGTGTAGATAATCCAGGTGATATCCAGCACTACATTGTAAAAGACGTTTTCAAAAAGAGCGATGAAGTTGAGCCACTTGAAGTTGGCATGCGGAAAATACACATCCCTGTGCTTCCTCACTCTGAATCTGATAATGGACTTATCCCACCTGAGTCGCTGCTTGGTAAGTACCTTGAATTTTGCGGGGGCATTGGTAAGGCAGACGGCGGTTGGTTCAAAGTGGATTTTATAGCCTGACTTTCTAATTTTTACCGTGATGTCTCCGTCTAGGCCCGGACCTATATCCCACCCTCCGATGGCTTTTAAGATGTCCGGTTTAAACGCACCGAATGCCCCCGAGACGATCTTGTAAATTCCCAGATAGGAGGTAATAATACGACCGACAGAGACTGTTTTAAGGTATTCAATAGCCTGTAATCTGGCACAAAGGCTTTCTCCGTAGTTTCGGACTTTTACATTACCTCCAACTGCTCCTGTCTTTTCGTCCAAGTAAAAAGGCACGACGACATTCTCAATCGCATCCCGGTCAAATGAACAGTCAGCATCAAGATGTACGATGTATTTCCCTTTGGCAAAGGCCAGCGCAGTATTTGCCGCAGATGCCTTCCCCCCTCTTATTTCATTGCGGATAAACATGTCAATAAGTCCTCGTTTTTCAAGGTTCTTACCAATCAATGGTGTTTGGTCATCTGAGCCGTCGTCTACTACGATCAATTCAAAATGCTGATAGGTCTGCTCTGCGAGGGATTTCACCAGCTTGAAGATGTGTTTCCCCTCATTCTTACCGGGTATGATGATGGATATTAGTGGATTTTCTATGTACAGCTTCTGACGGGCAACCTGCCATCTGTCACTCCTATCTTTTCTTTTCAAATAGAATAGCCCGGCAATGAAGTAATCCAGAATGATGTAGCGTGTAAATTCAAAGAGGATGAAGTACCAAAATACCCGAAGAA
>JAPPDO010000325.1:0-3761 GCA_028821635.1 Ekhidna sp. | reverse complement strand
CCCGAAGAAACTTCCAGGGTCCTGATTCTATCCAGTAATTGGCAAATTCCGGTAATAGATTTTCCATCAGGTAAGATGCTCAACCTTTAAATCTGAGGTGACTTGCTGCAAGCTGCCCAGCACCAAATCTTCTTTCGTCGTGAGGTTATCCGCTATCAGTTTAGTCAGGTTATGCTCAATGATCTGACATTTTTCCTGTGCCTCCTCAAGGGTGTTATCGTTTAAAAGAATGAAGTATTCCTGCGCATTTTTTGTTGATAATAAGTCTGTGGCGGCCACATAAGATTTGACGATTCCCAAGATTTCTCTTTGAAATTGTTCCCGCCCTTCTTTACCCAGTGGGGATACCACACTTTGATGAATATCGAACTTCACAAAGACGCTTCTGGAAGAAGCCTTTGAACGTTGTATTTCCAATCCCAGCATTATTCTGAACAACTCTAGCGACAGATGTTCTATGTGCTGATTGTCCTGCTCATTTTCCCACCCATTGATGACCAGATGCTCTCCACGTTCTGAAAGTGCGTAAGTATTGATTTCACTTTCCAACAGGTTGGCAGTATCTTCTTCTTTCCCGCAATCAATGCAGAAGGCCTGCATATCTGAATCTTGGAACTGATGATGACAGTCGTTGCAGCTATACATTGTTGAGGGCTTGTCGTAATCAATTCCAATGTGTCTGAGCTTACTGTCGCATTTAGGGCATGTCAGTTCATCTCCATTTTGAAATTTGTCGATGACATCTACATGAGCACATTTAAAATGATGTACCAAATCTTTCGCTACGATATCAACACTGCTACACTTTGGACATACTTCTCTAAAGTTTAAATAGTTGCCCTGACATTCGTTGCACGTATGTATTTTATCCACCAGTTTGGTCGTCATCAGTCCCTGGTCTAATCCGAGTTTCAGGATATTGATCAAGGTCAGAGAGGCTCCATCTGTGAGCAGGCTTTCAATAAATGGGAAGGCATACCCAATCTTTGAATAACGGTCAGTAATGGGACCAAGCAACTGATCACGAGTGTACATAAAGGCCATCTGCTTAAATAACGTCTGCCTTTCAAAATCATGTGGCACTACCTTGCTGTTCACCTCATCAATTTTAGCTAATATCTTTCTTGCTTTCTCGGCAATCCCTTTATTGGAGATGAGGTCTGTAAATCCGTCAAAACCCTCGCTATTAGAAGGGTCGTTTTTCATTACACTGAATATTGGTTTTAAGTACAACTGCTTATCTCTGCTTCTCCGAACCTCTTTTAGCAGTTGGGCTGTATCCCGTTGTTCCATATCTCCCAGGATGACGGCATCCACCTCTTTTAATAATGCCGCCTCATATTCAGCAACACTTGAGAGTACCAGGAACTTCAGTCCCTGGCTCTCAATGTATTGTTTTGCCTGATTATGTTTTAATACTTGCAGCATTTCCGTTTCTCGTTTAACAGAGTATGTGTTTGAATTACATACTCAGGTAATCGTATCCGTTTACTCTGCCCGCTACTGTTTTCTTTAAGTCCAGAATAATTGGATCGGATGCGCAGATCGTATGGTAATAAGACTTATCCAGAAAAGAATATTGCTTATGGTTCACTGCAACCACTACTGCATCATATCTGTGCTCAGGTTTTGACTTCAACTCAATTCCGTATTCTTCCCATACTTCTTCACGGTCTGCATAGGGGTCGGTTACGTCCACTTGCAGCCCTTGGAATTCCAACTCTTTGATCAAGTCCACCACTTTGGAGTTTCTGATGTCGCTGACATCCTCTTTGAATGTGATTCCCTGAACCAACACTTTGCAGTTTTCTACCTCTTTACCTTTTGCTTGTAACTTCTCTGCCAGTGAAAAGGCTAAATTGCCGGCCATTTCATTATTTCTGGCACGTGAACTGGTAATCACTGCCGGATCTACTCCTACCTCCTTCGCTTTATGGATTAAGTAATAAGGATCCACACCAATACAATGCCCACCTACCAGACCGGGCTGAAACTTCAGGAAGTTCCACTTCGTACCTGCGGATTCTAATACTTCATAGGTATCAATTCCCAATTTATTAAAGATCACTGAAAGTTCATTGATCAAAGCGATGTTTACGTCTCTCTGGGTGTTCTCTATCACTTTGGATGCCTCAGCTACTTTTATGGAAGATGATCGGTGAACTCCGGCTTCAATGATATGGCCGTACACTTTGGCTATCTGATTTAGCGACTCTTCATCACTTCCTGAAACAACCTTGGTAATTTTTGTTAAGGTGTTTACTTTATCGCCCGGATTGATACGCTCCGGAGAATACCCGATTTTGAAGTCTTCATTCAATTTAAGTCCTGTTTCCTTTTCAAGAATCGGAACGCAAACCTCTTCCGTACAACCGGGATAAACGGTGGATTCAAATACGACGTAGTCTCCCTTTTTCAGCACTTTAGCCACGGAGGTAGTTGCACCAATTAAGGGCTTTAGATCCGGTTCATTGTTTTCATTGATTGGAGTAGGGACGGCTACTACATAGAATTTTGCACGACTCATTTCCTGAAGATTTGAGGTAAATGCGATATTCTTTTTCTCAAACTCCTCCTCTTCCAATTCATTGGAAGGATCGATTCCCTCTCTCATCATGTCCACGCGAGCGGAGTTGATATCAAATCCTACGACGGAGAAGTCTTTTGCAAATTCCAAGGCTATCGGTAAACCGACGTAACCCAAACCAACAACTGCTATTTCTGATTGTCCGGAAAGTAGTTGTTCATACATTCCCCACTCAGATACTTCGTGAGCAGGTTTCGTTTCGATGTTTGTATTTAATAGTGCGTTCATTATTTTCTATTTTGGTTCAAAAGTATTTGTTGATGTGACGCTTCTTTTTTTATTTCGGTTATTGACCAGATTAATCAGATGACTGGCGGCCTATTTACGTTTATCGGAAAGGAGCTTTTTTGATTCTTCCTCCTGTACAGGGAAGTATACTTCCGATCCGAATCTGGGGAGAGAAACCCTGACATCCATTTTATAGAATTTCTTCCATAATGCCGCCGTGGTCTTATCTATCGGATCAATTTCGGTAAGAATGGTTCGCTCGGTTGGCTCATACTTTTTCTGAAACTCCGGAGGAAGTTCCTTTGTGGATATATGGTATTTCTTAATGTAACCCTTTCCTACCGACCCATCCGGGAAAGACACTTTAACGACCTGGTTCAGGAAGATACGGTCAATGTATTTTTGACTGAAATAGGCATGAATTTCAATATCATCAGGACTGTGTACCGTAAAAATGTACTCCCCTTCATAACACACCTCATTTGGCTGTATTTGAATCTCTCCAATGATGCCTCGGAATGGAGACACGTATTGTCTTTTCGTCAGGGCACTGCTATAACCGCCGGAACTAAGATCAACTAATGTTGCTTCTTCGTCATTTAGCCGGCTGTAATGCCGGCGCAGGAAGTATATCTCACTTCTAAGGATTTCTGCTTTACTCTCAAGCGTCAAAAGCAAGTTAGTAACTGACTGTAGGCTTGCATTCTCAGCAGCATCGAGCATGACAAATTGGACCAGTTTCTCTCGCCTAAGTTTGTACGCTGCTATCAAATCGACCGTTTCATTCAATACAACGCTTTTTTCACTGATCTGACGTAATAAGTTGAGTTTCTCTTTCCGAACCCATTCGTTAGAGTTGCTTATCTGCACACTTTTGGAACCGTCATCATCATGCAGCGTATTCCAATAAGAAAAGAGTGTGTCCAAACCGTCCACCGTATCTCCT
>JAPPDO010000006.1 GCA_028821635.1 Ekhidna sp. | reverse complement strand
AAAGTACTCCTTTGGAAGTAGACATAATCGCAATACCAAGTCCGTTCAATACTCTTGGTAAGTTTTCAGCACTTGCGTACTTTCTCAATCCCGGAGAACTCACTCTTTTTAAACCGGTAATCGCTGACTGCTTTGTTTTAGGATTGTACTTTAAAGCTATTTTGATAGTGCCTTGTTTATTGTCTTCTTCAAACTTATACTTTCTAATGTATCCTTTATCGTGCAAAACTTTAGTCATTTCCTTTTTCAAATTAGACGCAGGTACTTCCACCACACGATGATTCGCTTTTATTGCATTGCGAATTCTTGTTAAATAATCTGCTATCGGGTCTGTTACCATTTTTTAAGTGTGCTCTTTTCCAAAAAAAGGAAGTGCAAAAATAATAATTTACTTTTTATAAATGAAAGTACTTCTTACCAGCTAGCTTTAGTAATTCCAGGTATTCTCCCCTTTGCTGCCATTTCTCTGAATGTTACTCTGGAGACACCAAACTTCCTCATGTAGCCTTTAGGTCTTCCCGTGAGCCTACATCTATTATGGAGTCTGACTTTTGAAGAATTTCTTGGTAGTTTATCAAGTCCTTCATAATCTCCGGCAGCCTTAAGTGCTGCTCTCTTCTCTGCATACCTTGCTACAAGTCTTTCTCTCTTTCGTTCTCTTGCTTTTATTGATTCTCTTGACATATTTTTAATTCTTTTTGTTAGTAAAAGGCATTCCAAATGCTCTCAATAATTCCAAACTCTCCTCATCAGTTCCGGCAGTTGTAACGAAAGTTATATCCATTCCGGAAATGCTTTTGATTTTATCAATACTAATCTCTGGGAAAATGATTTGCTCCTGTACACCCAAAGTATAATTTCCTCTTCCGTCAAATCCTTTTTCACGAATCCCTCTAAAATCACGAACCCTAGGGAGTGCTACAGTCATCAATCTGTCAAGAAATTCATACATTTTATTTCCTCTGAGCGTAACCTTCGCTCCAATTGGCATTCCTTCTCTTAGCTTAAAATTCGATACTGATTTTTTGGCGATCGTCGGAATGGCTTTCTGGCCTGTGATTAGCGTCAGTTCCTCAACGCCGGCATCTATCATTTTTTTATCAGATACTGCTTGACCTATCCCCTTATTAATTGCAATTTTGGTTAGCTTAGGCACTTGCATTACAGACTTGTATCGAAATTTTTCCTTGAGCTGAGGAACAATTTCTTTGGTATATTTTTCTTTTAGTCTTGGAGTAGTCATTGGTCGTGTCTCGTATGATATTTAATTTTTGGCTTTAAAAATGCACGCATTATCATATTTTGTGTACTTAATAGCTGTCAAGGATTTTCAAATTTTGGAAATACACGTAAATAATGATTGAACTTCGGGCACGTATCTTCTTTTAAGTTAAATAGATATATTCCACATTACTATTACCACAGAAGTCTGAAAGCACTGCATTTCGTGATAACAAATGAAAAGAGAATAAATATAATAATATTTGAGTCGTTGATTTCATTTGTTAATACTCTTCCGGCCTTACTAAACTAAATAAATTCTCCCGATTTTTTTGAGTACCGCTGTAATTTTCCATTCGCATTCTTTTTCCTTCCGGTCCGAGCAGCATCTCCTGAAGAGGGATCAACTACCATGAGATTGCTTAGGTGGATAGAGGACTCTATTTCTCGGATTCCTCCGTCAGGATTTGCCGCAGATGGCTTTGTGTGCTTTGTAACCATGTTAGCTCCCTCCACAATTGCACAATACTTTGATCTATTAACTTCAAGAATTTTTCCTGTCCTTCCCTTATCATTGCCAGCTATGATTTCGACGGTATCTCCCTTTTTTACGTGAAATTTCATTTTACTCATCATTAAAGTACTTCGGGTGCTAGTGATACAATTTTCATAAATTGCTTTTCTCTTAATTCTCTTGCCACAGGACCGAAAATCCTTGTTCCTCTTGGTTCGTCATTTGCATTTAATAATACAGCGGCATTGTCTTCAAATCTTATGTATGATCCGTCTCTTCTTCTAACTTCTTTTTTTGTCCTCACGACTACAGCTCGGGATATAGTACCTTTTTTAAGACTACTTGAAGATATGGCATCTTTGACGGTTACGATTACTTTATCACCAACGGAAGCATATCTCTTCTTTGTGCCGCCAAGTACTCGGATAACCAATACCTCTTTGGCTCCACTATTATCAGCAACTGCTATTCTTGACTCTTGTTGTACCATTACTTAGCTCTTTCCATAATTTTAACTAATCTCCATCGCTTCTTCTTACTCAGCGGGCGTGTTTCCATGACCTTTACTGTATCTCCGATATTGCAATCATTTTTTTCGTCATGGGCTGTAAGTTTTGTCGTTTTTCTAACGAATTTCCCA
Source organism: Ekhidna sp. (assembly GCA_028821635.1). Lineage (GTDB taxonomy): Bacteria > Bacteroidota > Bacteroidia > Cytophagales > Cyclobacteriaceae > Ekhidna. The sequence continues at coordinate 4,491 of JAPPDO010000006.1, read as the reverse complement.
TATATCGGATGCTTTACTTTTCGCTCCACCACCACTGTAATGCTTTTCTGCATCTTATTGCTAACTACTTGCCCAATTCTTTCTTTTCTCAAATTTCTTTCCATCACTAAGTTTATTTGGTTACTATAGCAGTTTGGTTTCGTTCTTTTACTCTAATCTCAGTTTTAATTCTTGCAATCAACTTTCGGACCTCCCTAATTTTCACCGGATTTTCTATTGGAGTAATACTGTGAGCAAACTTCATTTTCCCATAGTTTTCTTTCTCAACAATAAGTTTATTCCTGAGTTCGTCAACATTTAAGGCTCTTAATTCAGAATTTTTCATTATTCAGGGATATAATCTTTAGCCACAATAAATTTTGTTGAGAGCGGAAGTTTTTGAGATGCCAACCTTAGTGCTTCTTTTGCAAGTCCAATATCAACACTCGCTGCTTCAAAAAGTACAGTTCCGGGCTTCACGGTAGCTACCCAGTATTCAGGAGCACCTTTACCTTTTCCCATCCTTACTTCAGCAGGCTTCTTGGTGATTGGCTTATCGGGAAAAATTCTGATCCATACCTGCCCCTCTCTCTTCATGGCTCTGGTCATTGCTATCCTGGCGGCTTCAATCTGTCGGCTTGTGATCCAGCCGGGCTCCAATGACTTAATTCCGAAAGTTCCAAAAGCAAGTCTATGACCCCTGCTGGCCAGTCCTTTCACCCGACCTTTCTGCATTTTCCTGAATTTTGTTCTTTTAGGCTGTAGCATACTTCATAAAATTTTACTTTCTCCTTCGATTTTCTCGTCTTCTGCCGGGACCTCCTCCGGGCTTATTTGGCCGACCGCCGGATTGACCGCCAATATTTGGGGAAAGATCTCTTTTCCCAAAAACTTCTCCTTTAAAAATCCATACTTTAACTCCGATTTTTCCGTAAATTGTATTAGCCTCAGATACCGCATAATCAATATCGGCTCGTAGTGTATGAAGAGGAATCCTGCCCTCTTTATATTGCTCACTTCTTGCCATCTCTGCGCCGCCCAATCTACCAGAACACTTCACCTTAATGCCTTGTGCACCCACTCGCATAGAGGATGTAATTGCCTGCTTCATTGCTCTTCTAAAAGAAATTCTGGCTTGAAGTTGTTGAGCGATTGACTCGCCGACAAGTTTAGCGTCTAACTCAGGTCTTTTAATTTCGAAGATGTTAATTTGAAGATCTTTACCTGTTAAATTTTTCAATTCTTCTTTGATCTTATCTACTTCGGAGCCTCCTTTACCGATAACAACACCGGGACGAGCAGTGTGGACGGTTAGCATAATTCTTTTAAAGGTTCTTTCAATGACTACTTTGGAGATACCTCCTTTAGGAATTCTAGCGGCTATATATTTTCTGATTCTGTTATCTTCTACGATCTTGTCAGCGTAAGACTTACTATCAAACCAAGCCGAGTCCCATCCCTTGACAATTCCTAATCTAAGTCCAACCGGATTTACTTTTTGTCCCATCAATTATTAGTTTCTTCTGAGTTCTGCTTATAATTATCAATCACAATTGTAACATGATTAGACCTCTTCCTAATTCGGTGAGCTCGGCCTTGAGGTGCCGGCCTTAGCCTTTTCAGCATTCTGGCACCATCTACATAAATCTCACTTACAAAAAGGTTAGCTTCTTCGATGTTTACTTCTTCATTGGCCGTTTGCCAGTCTGCAATGGAGGTCAATAAAAGCTTTTCAATATGCTTTGAGGCAGCATGACCATCAAACCTTAAAATATTAAGTGCTAGGCTTACCCGCTGCCCCCTTATCATATCGGCTACTAATCTCATCTTTCTTGGGGAGGTAGGTATGTTTCTGAGGGAGGATTTAACAGCACTAATCTTTCCTTTGTTCTCCTCTCGTAACTTTTTATTGGCTTCTTTTTGGAGTCTAATCTTTACTGATTTTTTTAATTTCTTTACAGCTTCCATTGGCATTATACCCTATTATCTTTTAGCCTTATCTCTTTTAGCAACATGCCCCCTAAAGTTTCTCGTAGGAGCAAACTCCCCTAACTTATGACCAACCATGTTCTCAGTGATGAACACCGGAATGAATTTGTTCCCATTATGTACTGCAAAGGTGTGGCCCACAAAATCGGGAGATACCATAGACCTTCTCGACCAAGTTTTAATTACTGACCTTTTCCCGGATTTATTCATTGCCTCAATTTTCCTTTCCAGCCTAAAATCTATGTAGGGGCCTTTTTTTAACGATCTGGACATTATTTCCTGCGTTTTATGATTTGGTTATCAGAATACTTATTCGGCCGTCTTGTCTTCTTGCCTTTCGTGTAGAGTCCGTTTCTTGATCTTGGGTGGCCTCCGGAGGATCTACCTTCACCTCCTCCCATTGGGTGATCAACAGGGTTCATTGCCACACCTCTAACTCTGGGCCTTTTCCCTAGCCATCTATTTCTGCCGGCTTTACCTAACCTTACATTCATGTGGTCGGAGTTTGAGACAGTTCCAATCGTCGCTAAACATGTATTTAGCACTAATCTTGTCTCACCAGAAGGCAACTTAATTGTAGCATATTTTCCCTCTCTTGCCACCAACTGAACATACGTCCCAGCACTTCTAGCCAACACACTCCCTTTGCCCGGTTTTAGCTCAATGTTGTGAATGATGGTACCTAAGGGGATTTCAGACAGGAACAATGTGTTTCCTACTTCAGGAGTTGCCCCTTTTCCAGAATTCAGTACCATCCCAACTTTTAATCCGGCAGGAGCTAAAATGTATCTTTTTTCTCCATCTGCGTAAAAGAGCAGAGCAATTCTTGCTGTTCTGTTCGGGTCATACTCTATTGATTTTACGGTCGCAGGGATGCCGTGCTTATCTCTCTTAAAATCAATAAGTCTAAACTTTCTTTTGTGACCTCCACCGACGTTGCGAACTGTCATCCGACCTTGGTTATTTCTACCCCCACTCTTGGTATTTTTAACTAGCAAGGACTTCTCGGGTGTATTGGTGGTGATCTCACTGAAAACGGGAGCCATCCTGTATCTTTGACCCGGAGTGGTAGGTTTAAGTTTTTTTACAGCCATCTTAATTTTGTTTTATATTCCACTGTAAAAATCAATAATATCACCTTCAGTAACCTGAACAATCGCTTTCTTGTATGTATACGTTTTACCTTTAATAATTCTTGACTTCGTATATCTACTCTTCGTCTTACCCGGCTGCAACATTGTATTAACTGATTCAACAGTAACCCCATAGGTTTTTTCTACTTCGTTCTTAATCTGGATTTTATTCGCTTTGCGATTAACCACAAATCCGTACTTTCCACGCTCATTAAGTGCGGATACTTTTTCAGTTACTAATGGTTTAATTAAAACTCCCATTTTAGTTGAATCTTTCTTTTAGCTGATTTAAAGTGCTCTCACAAAAAATGATATTCTCCGCATTAATCAAGTCATAGGTGTTTACTTCAGCAACCGTAGTAACATTGGCCTTCTTGAGGTTTCTTGATGACAAATAAGCGTTTTTATTCCCTTCATTCACCAAAAAGAGCGACTTTTTATCCACTACAGACAGGCTCCTTAAGATTCCCAAAAAGTCCTTAGTCTTGGGAATTTCAAAATTAATGTCCTCCAGAACTTTTATTGCTTTTTCTTTTGATCTTGCAGAAAGGACTGATTTACTCGCTAGTCTTTTGATCTTTTTATTAAGTTTAAACCCGTAATTACGTGGTTTAGGGCCAAATATTATCCCTCCTCCTCGAAAGACGGGAGACTTTATGCTACCTGCCCTTGCTGTACCTGTTCCTTTTTGCTTCTTAAGTTTCTTTGTTGAGCCCGCTACCTCGCTTCTTTCTTTCGTCTTGGCAGTGCCTTGCCTTTGATTAGCAAGAAAATTTTTGACATCAAGGTACACTGCATGCTCGTTTGGCTTGATACCAAAGATTTTCTTGTCTAGTGTAACCTCTCTCCCCGTCTCTTCCCCCTTAATATTTAAAACAGCAACCTTCATGTTTATTTTTCAAGTATTACGTAAGAATTTTTAGCTCCGGGCACAGAACCTGAGACCAATACCAAGTCCTTCTCCGGGTATATTTTCATAACCTTTAGGTTCATGACCTTTACCCTATTATTTCCTGTCCTTCCGGCCATCTTTAATCCCTTGAAAACTCTGGCGGGGGACGAACACGCGCCAATAGATCCTGGTGCTCTCAATCTATTATGCTGACCATGTGTAGCCTGCCCCACTCCTCCAAATCCGTGCCTTTTCACTACGCCTTGAAATCCTTTACCTTTAGAGATACCTACTATATCAACAAAATCTTGTTCTGCAAATACATCAGCTATTTTGATCTCATTGCCGAGCTCCACTTTATTCTCAAACTCCACTCTAAAATCTCTGAATTCAACCACTTTAGCTTTGGGAGTTGTTTTTGATTTTGAAAAATGTCCCTTTAAGGCTTTGGGGGTATTTTTTTCTTTTCTCTCACTGTAGCCTAACTGAACGGCTTTG
>JAPPDO010000321.1 GCA_028821635.1 Ekhidna sp. | reverse complement strand
TTTTAAAATCATCGTTTATTGTACTCATGTTTTCTGTCGTAAACAGTTTTTCATACATCCTAATCTCCGCCTTTACGGCATTGGGGGCAGAAACCCACCCTATGGTTCCTTTTACCTTTTTCCCACTGGTATCCTGACCACTCTTTGTTTTTGGATCATACTCAGCATAAAGTTTCTCAATCTTTCCATGTTCTGCTTTTTCATAACCCGTACACTTGATGATATAGGCAAACTTTAGGCGCACTTCTCTGTCAGGGCCTAGACGAAACCACTTTTTGGGACTTGGGGGAGTCTCCATAAAGTCTTCCCGATCTATGTAGATTTCTTGCGTAAATGGTACTTCTCTTGTGCCGGCAGAGGGGTCTTCCGGGTTGTTGACAGCCATTACCGTTTCTGTTTTGTTTCCGGGCCAGTTAGTAATGACTACTTTGAGCGGATTCAGTATTCCAAAAACTCGGTCTGCTTTTTTATTGAGGTCTTCTCTTACGGCATGCTCAAGAACGGCGACATCCGTAAGTCCATTTCTTTTGGCTACTCCGATAGTATCAGCGAACTTTCTGATGGCTTCCGGAGTAAAGCCTCTTCGCTTTATACCGGAAATAGTTGGCATCCTCGGGTCGTCCCACCCGTTGACATGGCCTGATTCTACTAATTCACGCAACTGCCGCTTGCTGACTACCGTATAGCTCAGATTCAGGCGTGCAAACTCGGTTTGTTTGGAGGGATAAATCGCTAAGTTTTCAATAAGCCACTCATAAAGCGGTCGATGAACCTCAAATTCAAGCGTACATAGTGAGTGCGTAATACGCTCAATAGAATAGGATTGTCCGTGAGCCATGTAATAAGTAGGATAAATGCACCATTCACTACCTGTCCGATGATGATCGACGTGCTTAATTCGGTATAAAATAGGATCTCTCATGTGCATGTTGGGTGAGGATAGGTCGATCTTAGCTCGCAGTACCCTCTCGCCATCTTTAAATTCCCCTGCTTTCATGCGGGAGAATAGGTCTAAATTCGCTTTGACAGACCTACCCCGATAGGGTCCCGGAGTTCCCGGCTGAGTAGGAGTTCCTTTGAGCTTATTGAATTCTTCGGCTGGAAGATCATCAACGTATGCTTTACTTTTTTCTATGAGGTTTATGGCCCAAGCGTAGAGTTGATCAAAATAATCTGAGGCGTAGTATTCCCGATCTCCCCAATCAAACCCGAGCCATCGGATGTTGTCTTTTATTGATTCTACGTACTTCCTTTCTTCTTTCTCCGGATTCGTGTCGTCGAATCGCAGATTGCATTTTCCCCCATATTTTTCAGCTAAACCAAAGTTTAGACAAATAGACTTTGCATGTCCAATATGGAGATAACCGTTTGGCTCGGGAGGAAATCGGGAGACAACCGTTTTATGTTTGCCCTCTTGCAGGTCTTTCTCAATCATCTGCTCAATGAAATTGAGCGACTTCTTACTCTCCTCCATAGTTAGTTGAATAGAACTGCAAAACTAATTTGAAATTTAACGCTCCGGAAAGTGTGAAAAACAGGCATTGCTGACTTAGCATAGAGTTAGTAATTAAATAACAGACACAGACAACACTCCATCACGCTTTTAATCTCACTTTTCCCGCCATCGCTCTTTGTGCTCTTCGTGGCTTTTTTGTACCCTTTGGATTTAAATCGTTATGAGTCCGTTCAGCACTGCCTAATAAAAAAACTAAAAAATTTTCCCCCCATTCCTTTGCATCCCTAAAAAATACCTTTAGCTTTACGGCTTTAAGCAATTTATTTTAAACACTAACACATAATAAAATAGCAGAAAAAATTGCAGCAAACATCAAATTCCGATATGCTGATCTTGGAATCAATGTGACTGTCCCTGAATTTGCATCCATTATCAGTAATTTTATTCAGGAAACCACCTTTAACAAGGACGTATCTCTTATCAACTATCCTGCTGTAGGAAACTATGGAAAAAATATTTTAGACTCGGCTGTAACAGAGATTCAAAGTAATACCGATTATAGCTTGGCAGCATCTTTATCGGAGGGATGTCTATCATTGAGAATTAGAATCTCAAAAGAGAACGGTGACTATAGCCGAAACTTCTCCTACACGGGGGGACAATCCGTAGACCTAGGATTCTCATTATCTGGTTTTGAATCAGGAACTTATTTAAATAGAATATTTTGAAGGTGATGTGGATGCGGCTAAACCCACAAGAACAAAAACCATCATTTATAAAGGAGAAGCACCGACTATTGGTAATCTTTTAGACCTTCAAGCAACGGTTGAGCATTTGAAAAAAAATCATGCAATTGATGGATGAAGCGGAAAAGGAAATAACCGCCATAGCTAATGAAACATGAGTAGCGACCATGCCCTTCTCCGGAAATAGTATATGAATCTGCGGGGACGGCCCAACCGAGGCAGCCGTGCCTTCATATTCTACTTATCGTACTACCTTACTGAATGGCGTTGCAGCACTTTATTTAGCAAGTTTTTCTTTGATTTTTTGCACCTGTTGGGGTCTGCCTATTGCGCCAGTCTTAATGAGTACCGCCATGTTGTTGTGGCTTTCTTGTGGTGTATTTTGGATGAAGCTCGAACTTATTTTGAAAAAATCGAATCGAATCAATAAGCCCGGCAAACGGTGGGGGAATCCACCGTTGACATCGAAAAGGTCGCCCGTTGCAGAGCTTTGGGCGGATGTATTGTTTGTCCTTCGGAAGAATCGAGCCAAAAAATCCGTTCACAGAACGTTAATCGGACGATGGATTCGTTCGAAAATGTGAATAGCCTTGATAAATTGTGATGCCTTTTTGTGTTTTCCTGCGGGAGGGCAGAAAAGTGCAATGGGCGATTGCTCTTTTTAAAAAATTAATGCCTGAAAGGCGTGTTTTTTAAAATGTGCAAGCAGGGTTGGCATTATCCGGGTTGTATAAAACCCTTTTAAAAATTTATACAACCTATTATTGTTATTATTAAAATGTTGATAACCCGATAGGGTTATCAATATTTCGTCTATATCGGTTTTAATCCTAACTCCTTCAGAAATTCGTTATGCTCTTTTGTTTTCTTTTCAATACGTTCATTGATTGAAGTCAAACTCTTATTCACTTCATTTAAGTCAACGGGCACTTCATCTTCTGCTGTACTAACATATCTCGAAATATTCAGGTTGTAGCCATTCTTTTCAATCTCTTCCATAGATACTTTTCGAGAATAGCGTTCAGCTTCTTTTCTATACTTGTAAGTTTGTACAATGTTTTCAATGTGTTTTTTATCCAATGAGTTTTGACGTTTCCCTTTGTCAAAATGTTCTGATGCGTTAATGAACAACACATCATCTTCTTTCTTACATTTCTTTAGCACCAGAATACAAACAGGAATACCGGTTGAATAGAACAGGTTAGAAGGCAACCCAATCACCGTATCAATGTTGTTGTCTTTTAGAAGTTTGGTTCTAATCCGTTCTTCTGCTCCACTGCGAAATAATACCCCATGAGGAAGAATAATTGCCATGGTGCCTTCATTGCTGAGAAAGTGAAAACCATGCAAAAGAAAGGCAAAGTCCGCTGCTGATTTTGGAGCTAAACCATAACCCTTAAAACGAAAATCCTCTGCCATAGTATCGCTAGGTGTCCACCGCAAACTGAAAGGCGGATTAGCCACAATGGCATCAAACTCCGTTTTTTTGGATGGATTCATTTCATTCAACACATCCCATTGATTCTTCAACGTATCGCCATGAAATATTTCAAACTCGGTATCCTTCATGCCGTGCAGCAGCATGTTCATCCGAGCTAAATTATAGGTGGTAACGTTATTCTCTTGCCCGTAAATCTTACCAATGTTACCGTCATTATCCTTGATACGCTTTCTAACGTTCAATAGCAATGATCCCGAACCACAAGCAAAATCTAAAACTCTATTTAGCTTGTTTTTCTTTCCTGTTGCCGGGTCTTGACTGTCTAAGGTGACAATTTCAGAAAGTATGGTAGAAATTTGTTGTGGAGTATAAAACTCTCCCGCTTTTTTGCCCGAACCTGCTGCAAACTGCCCAATCAAGTATTCATAGGCATCACCCAGCGTATCTGTATCCGTGGAAAAGTCTGCGATACCTTCTGCAATTTTTTGGATGATGGTACAAAGCTTTTTATTTCTTTCTTTTGGTGTTTTACCCAGTTTATCGGAGTTGAGGTTGATTTCCGAAAACAAGCCATGAAAAGTGTCATCAAAGGATTCGTTTTCAATATAGCGAAACCCTTCTTCTAGCGTTTCGAGTAATTCTCCGTTTTGGGTACGGGCCATTTCGGAAATGTTGCTCCACAAATGCTTGGGTTTGATGACATAATGCACTTTTTTGCGCATCTGCTTTTCAAAATCCGCAATATCATCCTTGTTTTTCTGATACCAGATTTCCAGCGGTGGGGGAACAACAAAATCAGGTCCTTTATCTTTAGACAGACTTTTAGGGTAGTCCCTTCCCAATTCTTTCTTAGCAGATTCTTCGTAATTATGTGACAGGTAGCGTAAAAACAAAAAGGAAAGCATATAATCCCTGAACGAATCCGCATTCATGGCACCACGAAGTTGGTCGGCTATCGCCCATAGGGTTTTCCCTAGTTTATGTTGTCCTTTTTGTGTCATATTGACTAAAATCTAAAATTGTATTTAACAAGCAACTTCTCAAAAATTTCGTTAAAGGCCTCTGTTTCTTTCTCATTCATTTCATTGAATTGAGGTACAAAGACTTTTTTATGAGATAATGAATTTAGCATGTTTATAGTTTCTTCCGGCTTGTCCACTTTAATCTCTTCCAAGACAAACTTGATTTGGCTTTTCCCTAAAAAGGAAACGATGTTTTCCAGCAATTGCCTCAATAGCACAAAATGGTACGTGAACAGTTGTGTGTTTCTTGCTTCATCTAGGACTTGGAAAAGATGCAGGTGAAATAAAAACACTTCATTTTTAAATTCCTTCAACTCTAAATCTGCTTCTTGTCTTTTAAGCATAAATGATTTTGAGTTTGGTTTATACCTACCACTTTTCTCCCCATAGTTCAAACGGTCAAACAATACCGCAAACAAACCAATGTGATGAGTGGTTAAAATGATTTTCCTATTGGTTTGAAAATTGTCTTCTACCAATTGCATGATGGTATCAGCAGTTAAGAAGATGTTGTTGTCATCTAAACTGGAAACAGGATCATCAATGAAAAAGTGGGCATCTTGCAGATTAGCCCAACCTTCAATTTTGAATAATGCCAAAAAGAAACACCAAATAAATATGCGTTCTTCACCTCTTGATATTTTGATAGGTGTATTTTCATCTTCTTCTAGGAAAAAGGAAACTGAATCTATTCCTATTTCAGGGTTTTCACTGGCATTAAATCTGAATTTGTAAACAGGATTGAAAGCTGACAACTCTTCTTGAATACTTTCTTCTGAAAGTAAGCTGTACAATGAGTTTAGACTACTTATTTTGATATTCAGTTTGATGTTATCATTGTCATTGTCCTCATCATTATCCCAATCAAACAGGTCTTCGCTATACGCATTGTAGTAAACCCCTGCATGCTTTCCTTTATTTTCAGCTTTGGTGATGTCTTTATAGGCAACGGACAATCGTGTTTTTCCTGTAGCGTTAAAAGCATAAATACAAACAATGTATTCACCTACATTTTTTAAGTGCTCCGCTATTTCATTTATCGTTGCCATTTGTCTGAACTATGATGTTATTTGATTTTTGGATTGCCTTGATTCCTTTGCTTAAAGGATCTGTTGGATAATCGTTTAAACTGAAGAGACTTTGCACCAAAGTTGATAAGCAAACCCACTTCCAAATCGTATGCTTCTAAATAATTAATAGCTTGCGCCAGATGTACATCTTCTAATTGAATGATTGCTTTTAATTCGACAGAAACGCTTCCTGCTACTAAAAAATCTACTCGTCTAGTGCCTATCTGTTGTTCTTTATAATAAATGGGCATCTCATATTCCCGACTAAACTCGATCTCTTCTTCCGCCATTTCTATTTCCAAAGCCCTTTGATAAATGACTTCCTGAAATCCATTACCCAACTCTGAATGAACCGTCATGGCACATCCAATAATCTTGGAGGTCAACTCAGAATATTTGTACTCATTTTTAATCATAGTCTATCATTAATTGTCTGAACTGTGATTTTTTTTGATTTGCCTGATTGCTTGCTTTCTTTTTACCTTCAAAATCATGGTCATCATTTAATCTTTTATAATCATAGTTCAGACACTTTTGGAAACAACCCCTGAAGCAGTCCCTTTTTGTGATCTTTGAGTGCGTCTAGTTTATCGCTGTAGGCGGTTATTAGTTCGTCTAAGGAGGTGAGACAGGAGGCGATCTTTTCTTGTTCACTTTCTGAAGGAGGTATCTGAACCTCTATCTGTTTTAATGCGCTAGAATTAATTGCAGGGTAATTAGAGCCTGTGCATTTTTCAAGTACACTTGAAACAAATCTATCAGTGTAAACAACCTGAAACAAAAATCTGCTTGAATCAAATGCCCTTAGCTGGGCATAGCCAGTTGATGCCACATAATCATAACTATCACTTCCGATAAAGTAATAGTTGTTTTTTTGGTATGGTCGAACCATTTGGTATATGACATCCTTTTTCTGCAAAAGTCTCTGTGCTCTACTAGGAGCAACTTTCTTTTTTATGATGTTCTTTTTAAGCAATAACCCATTTGATACCGATTCCAAATCAACGTACACAAATTCATCTGGCAATTCGCCAACTTTCGGATTTACTTCACAAGTTTTCTCTAGCCTTTTCTCCACCCACCCCCCATCCTTCTCAAACTCAGGAAAACGATAGTTAGGTATATTGTCTGCACTGTGATTTTTTTGATTTGCTTGATTGCTTGCTTTCTTTTTACCTTCAAAATCATGGTCATCATTTAATCTTTTAT
>JAPPDO010000153.1 GCA_028821635.1 Ekhidna sp. | reverse complement strand
TTAAACTTTCAGGTTGGTCCTCAATTTGGTATTCTTACCAATGCAGAGGATCAAGATGGTAAATCTCTTGGTAATAGATTTAAAGAGAGTGACCTTAGTGCAGCGTTAGGCGCAGGGTGGGATATTCCCTTTGGTCTGCAATTATCAGCAAGATATGTATTAGGTTTGTCTGACATCAATAATTTAACTGATGAAAAATCAATTAAAAACAGAACCTTTCAATTATCCATTGGATATAGCTTGTTTAAGCTAGGTAATTAACTAAAAAGCTCCAATTTGGAGCTTTTATTGCTATTAGTTTTTAACAAAACTCTTTGTAAACATCTTCCAGATGGTCTGCAATCATTTCTGCTGATCTTCCCTCAATATGATGTCTTTCGACCATATGAACTAAATCACCGTCTTTAAAAAGAGCTATTGACGGTGAGGAGGGAGGGAAGGGCAACGTATATTCTCTTGCTTTTTGTGTTGCCTCTGTGTCAAATCCTGCAAAAACAGTCGTTAAATTATCCGGCTTTTTGACAGACTTCTCCAAAGAAAGTAAAACACCCGGTCTACAGGTTCCCGCTGCGCATCCGCACACGGAGTTAATAACCATCAAGGATGTCCCTTTGTGATTTTTTAAGTGACGGTCTACATCATCAGCAGTAGTAAATTCTTTAAATCCATTTTCTATAAGTTGAGCCTTCATGGGTACAACTAATTCTGTTGAGTACATATTTTTTATTTTTTTTTAAAATTTATTTTTACATAAAACCTAATTCCAACTTTGCCTCTTCCGACATCATCTCTGTGGCATAAGGAGGATCAAAAGTGAGTTCGATATTTACGTCATTAACGCCGGGAACTGCCCTCACATTGGCTTTCACCTCATCGGGGATACTCTCAGCAGCAGGACAGGAGGGTGATGTCAATGTCATAATAATTTCTACATTATTTACAGGTAGTATATTGATTTCATAAATAAGCCCCAGTTCATATACATCTACAGGAATCTCCGGATCATACACATTTTTTATCGCTCGGACAATATCTTCTTTGAGTGCTAAAATATCACTATTTTTTTTCTCTTCACTCATGATTTTTGTTTGGCTAAAAATACTACGGCGTACATCTTCATTTGCTTTATCATAGAAGCGAATCCGTTTGATCTCTGCGTACCGATAAAGCGATCCATTTCGATTTGTTTTGGAAAGTAAACCTCAGCATCAATAACATCTTGCGGGCTTGATTGATTCAGCACTCTCACCAAAAGACTTACCAGCCCTCTTGTAATAGCTGCGTTAGAGTCAGCTTTGTATTGAATACGACCATTTGCGTAAGAAGCAACTAACCAGACTTTTGACTGACATCCTTTAACGATATTTTCATCAACTCTCTCTTGGTCAGGGAAACCGGAGAGTTCCTCTCCAAGTTCGATAATGTAATTTAATATCATTTCCATATTGCCGTCAAGCATGGAAAATTCTTCAATGATTTCTTCTTGCCGATCTTTGATTTGGTTCATTATCTGAGTTTAGAGATGATACTTCTCAAAGCATTGGTGAAGCTATCAATTTCTTCTTTGGTGTTGTATACTGAAAAAGAAGCTCTGACTGTACCGTCAATACCTAAATGTTCCATCAGAGGCTGTGTACAGTGGTGACCTGTTCTTACTGCTATTCCTTTTGCATCAAGAAATTGTCCCAGATCATAGGTATGAATGCCCTCAACCAGAAAGGAGATTACGGCGGCTTTGCTTCTGGCAGTTCCAATTGGGATAAAACCTTCTATCGCGCTTAATTTATTCATGGCATATTGAAGCAACTCATTTTCTTGTGATTCAATAACCGAATGTCCCAATTCATTAATAAAATCTATTGCGCTTTTGAATGCAATTACTTCACCTATGTTGGGTGTCCCTGCCTCAAATTTGTAAGGGATGTCGTTATAAGAAGTACTATCAAAGGAGACATCTTTGATCATTTCACCGCCGCCCTGGTAGGGAGGGATAGCTTCCAGCATTGCTCTTCTCCCGTAGAGTATTCCTACACCTGTCGGGCCATACATTTTGTGACTGGAGAATGCGAGAAAGTCACAATTCAAATCCTGAACATCAATTTTAGTATGAGGTGATGCCTGAGCGGCATCAATCAACGTTACTGCGTCAAATTCATTCGCAAGGGCTACTATCTCCTTCGCCGGATTAATAGTCCCTAAAGAATTAGAAATGTAGTTAAAAGCAACCAGCTTAGTTTGAGGGCTTAACAATTTTTCATACGCTTCAATGAGCAGTTCACCTCGATCATTGATAGGTATTACTTTAATCTTTGCTCCTGTTTTCTGCGCAATCAACTGCCAAGGAACAATATTGGAGTGATGTTCTATCTGTGATAAAATAATTTCATCTCCTTCTTTCAGGTTTATTGACCCCCAGGAATGAGCAACGAGATTGATGCTTTCAGTAGTGCCCTTTGTAAATATAATCTCATCTGCCTCGGGACTGTTGATGAAGAGGTGGACGCTTTCCCGTGTCTCTTCAAATTTCTTGGTTGATCTCTCCGCTAATGTATGAATCCCTCTGTGAATGTTCGCATGATCCTTTTCATAAAATTCAATTAATGATCTTACTACGGTATCGACCGTTTGGGAGGAGGCAGCATTATCGAAATAAATGAGCGGTTTCCCATTTACCTCTTGGTTGAGAATCGGAAATCGCTTTCGTAATGATTGCACATCAATCTCATGAGCGGTCACTTCCATCAAAGTAGCTTTTGGTTAATTAAATCCAGAACTTCATGTTTGATTGTTTCAAGTTTTACATGCTCGAGGGTCTCCTCAGCAAACGCTCGCAGAAGCATGGCTTTCGCAGCTTTGTAGTCAATACCTCTTGAACGCAGATAGAAGATAGCATCCTTATCCAACTGCCCGGAAGTGCATCCGTGAGAACATTTTACATCATCGGCCCAAATTTCAAGCTGTGGCTTCGTATGTAGCGTGGCACCTTCGGATAAAAGAATATTATTGTTTGACTGAAATGCGTTGGTTTTTTGTGCGTCTTGCCGAACATAAATCTTTCCATTAAATACGCCTGTGGAATCTTCATCTAGGATTCCTTTGTATAACTCATTGCTAAATGAATTGGGTTGGATATGATCAACAGTAGTGTTGTTATCAATGTGGGATTTCTTATCTAATAAGAATAATCCATACATGTGACCTTCACAGTTTTGGCCGTTGAGATTGATAATTAAATTATTCCTTGTCAAGGCACCTTCAAATGAAAAGGTATTGTTGTAAAAACGTCCATTATTCTCAACGTTTGCTGCCACTGTCTCGTGAGAATAGGTAGAACTGTTATAGTTCTGAACCTTGCTGTGGCAGACAAAAGCATTTTCGGCTACCTCAAAATGAATAAAGGAATTTGTGAAAGTATTTTCATTGGTTTCAAAAAGCTTTTCAATTAATTGGATGGATTCGCCGGACTTCACCTTAATGCGAACTCGAGGATTACTTATTCCTACGCTATTGAAATGATAGATGAAAACCGGACTTTCTGTTCCTGAAGTAATAACTAACTCATTTGAGGCTAATGAAGTATTTAGTAAACTCAAAGGATCATGTCTTCCTTCTTTAACGTCTTCAATGGCAAATGAAATATCACCTTGCACTTGTGATAATTTTTCATTTAAGACCCCATTAATGAAGATGAAGTGGCTGCCTTTTGCTGCATATAACTTTTTGTCACAGAAAGTACTTTTTGAATTTAAGTCCCAATCAATGTTTTTCTCAAGTATCAGAACAATCGGAGTAAACTTATAAGTTTCAGATTTTTTGTGGGGCAATCCTATCTCTGTAAGCATTTTCCAAGCCTCTCTACTTGAGGTGTTCTCATTTACACGACCTTCAAGTGACCTGAGCATGTTATATTCTTTTATCATACCAAAGCAACTTCTTCTTTGATCCAATCATATCCCTTTTCTTCCAGCTCTAAGGCAAGATTTTTATCTCCGGATTTTACGATTTTCCCTTTGTATAGTACGTGTACGAAATCAGGGGCGATGTAGTCTAGCAGTCTTTGGTAATGTGTGACCACAATCGTTGCATTATTCTTAGATTTTAGCTTATTGACTCCGTTAGCTACTATCTTTAACGCATCAATATCGAGCCCTGAATCTGTCTCATCAAGTATGGCGAGTTTGGGTTCCAGCATAGCCATTTGGAATATTTCGTTTCGTTTCTTTTCGCCTCCGGAGAATCCCTCGTTGAGCGATCTGCTTAAAAGCGACTGGTCAATATCTACCAGTTTCATCTTTTCCTTCATCAAATTAAGAAAATTCACTGCATCCAGTGCTTTTTCTCCTCGTGATTCCCGTATTTTATTGATAGCCGTTTTCATGAAATTTGTTGTGGATACGCCCGGTATTTCCACCGGATACTGGAAAGCCAGAAAGATACCTTTTTGAGCTCTCTCTTCCGGATCAAACTTCAACAGGTCTTCACCGAAATACTCCACCGATCCGCTTGTAATCTCATAATCTTCTCTTCCTGCCAAAATAGAAGCTAAAGTGCTCTTACCAGAACCATTAGGGCCCATAATAGCATGTACTTCTCCGGTGTTGACTTCCAGATCAATCCCTCTCAATATCTCTTTATCTTCGATTGAAGCTTGTACGTTTTTTATTGAAATCATAAGAAAATAATTAATTTAGCCCACACTGCCCTCAAGTGTAAGTGCTAACAGCTTTTGTGCTTCAACGGCAAACTCCATCGGCAGTTTGTTCATTACTTCTTTTGCAAAGCCATTAACAATCAATGCAACCGCATTTTCTTCATCAATTCCCCTTTGTTGGCAGTAGAAAATCTGGTCTTCACCAACTTTAGAAGTGGTTGCCTCATGTTCGACCTGAGCGGTTTTATTTTTGATGTCTATGTAGGGAAAGGTGTGTGCTCCACACAAACTGCCCATCAGTAATGAGTCACATTGAGAAAAATTTCGAGCATTTTCAGCTCTTTTCATTACTTCAACTTGTCCTCTGTAGCTGTTTTGGGACTTGCCTGCGGAAATACCCTTTGATACAATTCTTGACCGTGTATTTTTCCCAATGTGAAGCATTTTAGTCCCCGTATCGGCTTGTTGGTGATTATTAGTGACCGCCACGGAGTAAAATTCACCAACCGAATGATCTCCTTTTAGAATACAAGAGGGATATTTCCAGGTAACGGCTGACCCTGTTTCTACCTGGGTCCATGAAATTTTAGCATAATCGCCCACACAGATGCCTCTTTTCGTTACAAAATTGTAAATGCCTCCCTTTCCATTTTTATCTCCGGGATACCAGTTTTGAACAGTTGAGTATTTCACCTCGGCATTTTTTGCTGCGTATATTTCAACCACCGCTGCGTGAAGTTGGTTTTCATCCCTCATAGGAGCAGTACATCCCTCAAGGTAGCTTACATAGCTGCCCTCATCAGCTATGATTAAGGTTCTCTCAAACTGGCCTGTATTTGCCGCATTAATTCTAAAGTAAGTAGACAATTCCATGGGACATCTTACTCCTTTTGGAATGTAGCAGAAGGAGCCATCGGAAAAAACAGCCGAGTTAAGTGCTGCATAATAATTATCATTTGACGGGACAACAGACCCAATATACTTTCTGACTAATTCAGGGTGCTCCTGCACAGCTTCGCTGAATGAGCAGAAAATGATCCCCAGTTCGGAGAGCTTGTCTTTAAAAGTGGTGGCAACAGACACAGAATCAATGACTGCATCTATTGCAACTCCGGTAAGCCTCTTTTGCTCCTGGAGCGAAATACCAAGTCGTTCAAAAGTCTTCAAAAGTTCCGGATCCACTTCATCAAGACTGTTTGGTTTTTTCTCTTGTTTTGGTGCAGAGTAATATTTTATGGCTTGAAAATCGATCATCGGATAAGAAACATTGGCCCATTTGGGTTCTTCCATTTTCTGCCACAATCTGAAAGCCTCAAGCCTCCATCTAAGCAACCATTCAGGTTCTTCCTTCTTTGCCGAGATGAATCTGATGATGTCTTCATTTATGCCTAAAGGCGTTTCATCCGCTTCAAAATCAACCGACCATCCGTGTTCGTATTCTTTAGAGGTAAACTCTTCCAGTATTTGTTCTTCAATGCTCATTCAAGTAGAATTTGATATTCAAAAATAGCATAATTAGATAGCTCTGAATAAAACAATTATTATGTGATAAAGTTTCATGACAGTCAAATTTTTAAAAGAAGAGTGCTTGTTAATATGCTATCCCGAACAAATAAACATTCCTATGCCTGCAATTCCAATAACGCTCTAAATTTTATTGCACGGGGTGTCTTATCAATATATTTTGCATAAAGCACCGGAATTGCCGGCAATGTGTCGGATAGTTGTGATTTTACTAATTTATTTCGTTTCTTTTTATCTCCCATCGTGGAGCGACCGGCATGGAATGCCGTTGTGGATCGATGAAGAAGAAATGAAGAACAATCTGCTTATTTTCAAAGAACACGAGAATTTTGCATAATTGACAACATACATTATGCTAGAATAACTCAAATAGTTTTAATTTCTCCTTATCCAAAATTTAACATCCTCTTAACCAGAAGGTTACCTTGGTGTTTAAACTTTCTCGAACGCTGATTATTTTATTATTTGAATTATGCAAAAGCCCCAAGATTTTTCCTACTCCCTCACAAACTTCAACAAACGCCCGTTTGGTAGCCGCACCAGATACAGTCCGCCTCGCAGGAAGGTGATATCTACCCTTGTGTTCGTAGTGCCTTCTAATAATGGCTTGCCGCTGAGGCTCAGAATCTTGAAGATACCTTCGGCCGGAGACCGCACCTCCAAGTAGCGGCCCGAAGGGTTGGGAAAGATGACAACTTCCGCCGCATCGTCTGCCCCTAGCGGACCCCTCTCCTGTATCATGATGTCAAAACTGTCGGAGACCGAGCCGCCGTTGC
>JAPPDO010000090.1 GCA_028821635.1 Ekhidna sp. | reverse complement strand
CGCCCCCCTGTTCCAATTAATTCAATGTATTTATCATGTGCTTTTGATTGATTAACTCCCGCTTTGCCTTTTCCGCCAACACTTGACACCTCCGCATACGGAGGATTGATATAAATCACCAGTTTTTTTCGCTTCTCTTCATCATTGATAATGTTTTGTAAAGGCTGAGGTAGTTTGCTGAAGTCATCATTCAAAAAGTCAAACTGAAAGACATGATCTTTCAACAAATTCGCACCGTTTTTAATCCGATCCTTCATTACTTCCACGTCCTGCTGGTCCAGCGTAGAGGCCCAGATGTGGTATTTGTTCGTCAGTCCGTGAAGAAGGTTTCCCGTGCCCGCTGCACAGTCCCACACATAATACTCTTCCTGCCAGTCTTCACCCAACACATCAGAAAGGTATTTTTGCGAAAGTTCCACCCAGATTTGCGGGGTAAAGTAGCTGCCTTTTCTTTCTCTCACGTCTTGCGGAACCAGCAAATCCCTGCGCTCCACGATATAGTCCCAGTACTCCTCTTTTGGAGGCCGCTCGTATTTGTTCCAAAAGGTAATATGTGCTTTTTGTTTGTCATTGAAAGATGTCTTCTGAGAACTAAACATTCCCATATCATTGAGTTTGCGGTCTAATTCGTACTCCGTCTTTTTAAGGATAACATAGAGGTTGTCTTTGAGGGTTTCGTTGTTTTCAGAGAGTAAATCTGCCAAATAAAAATCCCCGTCAACAATGCCATTCTTTTTGGCAATATCCCAATTAACACTAATGCTTGGTTTAACTTCAATAAGCCATTTGTTGTAAATGACTACAAAATTGTTCTTGTCAATTCTGGTCTTAGTCAGCCCGAATTTCCCTACAATAAAATTGCTCTTAATAAATCTTTTAAGTTCTTTTTCGTCTTTCTGATAGTCAAACAATAAGGTTTTAGCATCCAGAATAGAGGTGACCTTCTCAAGAACAGTGTTAAACTCTTTTGTTTTATGATTTGAGGGAGTTACGCTCCAGTTAAAGTCATTTTGGTAAAATATCTCGTGAACTTCATTGTAAGGGATAAAAGCAATTTTCTGACCATCAAAAGCACCCAAAAATGGAGGAGGAAGGAATTGGTCAAAGGTTCGGGCTTTCCCAATGGTCAAGATAAGTTGTACCACCGAATGGTAAATATTGGAAGTTCCTATTTTTGCTTCTGCCCAGAGTAATGATTCTTGTTCAAAAAGTACAGGGTCGCTCTGGTGCATACTTACACAAAAATCAACGTTACCTATGATCTTAGTACAATCATAAATCCAGAAATAGTCTTGTGCTATTTTATTCTTTAGCTCCTCTTCTCGTATATTCCCGTATTTCATTCAACCCAATGTAGGCACCAAAAATAACGGATTCGGGTTTTGCCTTCTTGGCGATATAAGTCGCTAACTTCATTTTTTACGAACCAATGTAGCCATGTAACTCACCTGCCTCCACTGCCCGACTGCTTCCCCGTCCACAGAATCTCAAAGACAGGATCATACGCATGTCAGTTGGGATTTCAATATTGCCAGGCTTTCCCGGAAGCTAACCGGTTCATATCCTAATGTTTCCCTTGCCTTATCAAGAATAAATCCGGTTTTGGGAGGTCGCTTTGCGGGCTGCGTAAAAATGCTCCCGTCTACCTCCTCTATTAAGGACTTGTCCAGGTTGAAAAAGTCAGCAGTGGCAACGGCCATATCATAAGGTGATAACATGTCCTTCCCCGAGATATTGAAAATGCCTTCAGCTTCCCTCTCCGCTAATAAGGCACAGCCTTTTGCCAGATCTTCAGCCAGCGTTGGAGTGCGCCATTGATCATTAACTACCTTAATTGTCTTTCTTTCTTCCAGGTTCTTTTTTACCCATAAGACGATGTTCAGCCTGCCCGGATTAGAAGTAATACCATATACTAACTGGGTTCTTACAATGGCATATCTGATTGTACTTTTTTGTAATAACTCCTCAGATGCCAGCTTACTTTCTCCGTAGTGGTTGATGGGGGCGGGTGTATCATCTTCTTTGTAAGGACCTGCTTTTCCATCAAATATGAAGTCTGTTGAAAGATGGATGATGAAGGAATTATTCTTTTTAGAAGCCTTGACCAGGTGGTCAACAGCCGTGACGTTTAAGTTCCAGCACGTCTCAGGTGCTGTCTCACACTGATCTACCCGAGTCATTGCTGCGGTATGAATAATTACATTGGGGGCTGTTTCTGAAACTACTCTTTCAATGTCTTTTTTAGAGGTCACGTCCATCGTACAATAGGTGTAGTTGCCCTCCCCTAATCTGCTCTCTTTTATCCCTGTGGCAATAATTTGAACATCGGTGTTGTGGTGATAGTGCTTAATCAATTTTTGGCCTAACAGACCATTCGCTCCCGTAATGAGAATTTTCTTTATTCTCATTCGTAGCTGTATCCATACTTCTTAGTAATCTCCTTCTTCTTCATTTCAATCACTTCCATCGTTATTGAGATGGGGTCTGCGGGCAGCGTTTTTTGTCCTTGGACATTGAATGTAGTCTCTACGGAAGCAATCTGATCAATTACTGCTAACCCTTGCACCACTCTCCCGAAAATGGTGTATTCACCATCGAGGTGAGGAGACCCTCCTCCGGCAGTCTTATAAGCCTCATCATTTTTAGTTATTCCTATTTTATCCAGACTAATTCCGAATTTCTGCTCAACCATTTCTTTTTTTGATAAAAGAAAATCCATGATCTTATTTTGATCACTTGTAGCATATATCGGTTCATACTCCTCAATTAGTTCCCTATTCGTACTATCCTGTAGCAATGCTGTCATCTTTTCATAAAGCTGGTTAATGTCAACCGCCATGCTTTCCCACGATTGTCCATCAACGATGTAAAATTGAGTAGATGATGACATCTTTTCAGGATTTATCTGGTCTCCTTGTCTTGCTGCGGCCAGGCTTCCTTTTGTGTGATAAAAGCCCTCTATAATTTCAGCCGGAATCCGGTCTTTCGGGTTTTCCTGTACTCCCTCTTTTTCAGCTACGTTGCCGCCCTGAATCATGAAGTTTTTTATTATCCGGTGAAAAATGGTACTATCGTATTTTCCGGAGCGAGCGAGCTTGAGAAAATTCTTCTTGTGGAGAGGTGTTTCGTCATACAATAAAACCGTCATGTCTCCATATTTAGTTTTGATTTTGACCAAATAGTCTTTATTTTTGTCTCCACAGGAGAATAAAAAAGGCATAAAAATGAATGTTAACAGTAATTTTTTCATGATTGTATTCTTAGTCTTTAAATTACCATACAAAAGTAGGAACTTACGGACAATCTCAAACTCGGCGTTACTAAAATGCAGTAGATTTAAAGTAAAAACAATGCACACAAAAAACGCTTAAACTTCCCTCTCTACTACTCCCTCACAAACTTCAACAAATGCCCGTCCGATAGTTGCTACTAGATACAAGCCGCTTCGCAGGGAGGTGATGTCTAACCTTGTGTTGATAGTGCCTTCTAAAAGCGGCTTACCGCTTAAACTCAGTAGTTGGAATGTGCCCACAACAGGAGACCGCACTTCCCAGATAGCGGCCTGAAGGGTTGGGGAAGATGACTGCTTTCTGCACCGTCGCCAGTAGTGCATCCCCACCATCGTCTTCATCATGGTCATTTAAATTACAAGCATAAGCAATTAGTTAAAGAAACAAAAAAATTTTGGGTTTTTTTCTTTAACCCTCTCTAGACGTAGTATGTAATTCGGCGTGGAACGTCCGGTCGGGATGGCTACACCTTACATATCCTTTTGTTCACCTCATCACAAATCAAATCCTAAACCTGACTTTGATCTGGTCACAGTCCATCGCTTCAATACTGATTGCGCCCTAGAAATTAGTATTGTTCTTTTTTATGCTATTGCCTGCTCCAGGTCTGCAATCAAATCCTCGACATCTTCGATTCCAACGCTTAGTCTGATAAGAGAGTCAGTTAAGCCGCCGGCAATTCTTTTTACCTTCGGAATACTGGCGTGCGTCATTCCGGCAGGATGCCCCACGAGTGATTCTACGGCTCCCAATGACTCCGCTAAACTGAACAGCTTAAAGCTGCGTAGTGTCTTCTCTGCTTTTTTTAAGGTGTCTTCACTTTGAATAAAAGAGAGCATTCCGCCAAAAGCACGCATTTGCTTTTTAGCGATTTCATGGTTTGGATGATCTTCAAATCCCGGCCAGTAGACTTTGGATACGTTGGGATGATTTTTCAGATAATGAGCAATCTGTTCGCCATTCTCACAATGCCTTTGCATTCTTAAATGAAGCGTTTTAATACCTCTAAGTGCGAGGAAGCAATCCTGAGGTCCCGGAACTGCTCCACTTGAGTTTTGAATGAATCCAAACTGATGATCTAGTGCTTCGTCATTGGTGGCTAAAAAGCCCATAATGACATCAGAATGACCGGCAATATATTTTGTGACGGAGTGCATGACAATATCTGCCCCTATGTCCAGCGGGTTTTGTAGATAAGGAGAGGAGAATGTGTTGTCTACGACCACTTTAGCCCCATACCTGTGTGCTATTTCTGCAACTGACTCAATATCCACAATATTTAGCATAGGGTTAGTAGGTGTTTCTATCCATACCAATTTTGTTTTATCACTCATCGCAGATGCCACATTGGAAGCATCCTGCATGTCTACGAACGAGAACTTAATACCATACTTCTCGAAAACCTGTGTGAATAGTCGATAGCTACCTCCGTAAAGGTCTGCGGTGCTTACCACCTCGTCTCCCGTATTCAACATCTTTATCACTGTCTCGATGGCACTCATTCCGGAGGCAAAACATCTTCCGAACCGGGCATTTTCCAGTGCTGACAGATTTTTCTCCAGTACACTTCTGGTAGGATTTTGCGTCCTTGCGTATTCGTACCCCTTATGAACTCCGGACTCCTCCTGAACATAGGTTGAGGTCTGATAAACAGGGGTCATGATGGCACCGGTGGCAGGATCGGGTTCAATGCCTGCATGTAGTGCTTTTGTTCCGAATTTCATATCGTCAGTATTTGGTTTTAAATAAAACGAGAAAGCAAAGTTATTGATTAAATTCTCTCTTGGTAAAAGGGTTGATAATCTTATGCCTTAAACTCATTGATGAGGCGGAGATGGGTGGATGTCAGCGATAATACTCACAATAGGCAAAGGATTTTATGCGCATTTTTAACATTTTAGGACGGTTCCGGTTACAAAAACATAAACTTCAACAGATTCACGAAATATTAGGAAAATGAAGTCAAAATCTTTTTTAACACTAAGCTCATTATTTCTGCTTGTTTCACTAGGCAATGCTCAAATCAAAACAGGCACATCGGGTAACGTTGGTAACAATGTGATTATCATTCTGCATGACAAATCCGAGATCAAAGGGGAGTTGGTCAGTGACGGTGAGGAGGAGATCGTGGTCAAAAGTGAGACCCTGAGTATGCTTACCTTACAAAAAACAGAGGTGAAGCAAATAATTTACCTTGAGAGCAAAGACCGACTACCTAATCCAAACCCCACAAAATATTTCATAGGGCAATCGGCTTTTAACCTGAGCAAAGGAGAGGGTTACTACCAGAATATTTATGGTTTCATCAACATAGTAGAGTATGGTATTACCGATCGATTCAGTGCCATTGCGGGAACTGAGATCCTCACACTTCTCTATGTTTTCGCACCTATATTTTTCACTAACTTGAAATATGGCGTTCCAATTGCCAAAAATCTGCGGGGCGCTGCCTCTTTTTCCTACCTTAACGATACCGGATCGCTAGATGATGAATTGGAATTTGCTTCTCTGAATGCATTGCTTACTTACGGTAACGTGGAACATAATATAACGTTTGGAACAGGTTATTATGCAATTGGTGGGGAAATTGACAATACAGAGTTGCTGATCATTAGCGGAATGACACGACTGACCCGTCGATTGGCTTTCATTA
Source organism: Ekhidna sp. (assembly GCA_028821635.1). Taxonomy (GTDB): domain Bacteria; phylum Bacteroidota; class Bacteroidia; order Cytophagales; family Cyclobacteriaceae; genus Ekhidna. The sequence goes on along the minus strand of JAPPDO010000090.1, from coordinate 1,013 downwards.
CAGAGAACTACCTGCTACCGGAAGATGATATAGCAGTTCGCTCCGCTGGACTGAGGTACATCGCTAAGAAAGTAACAGTAGACTTGGTGATTTTTGAAGAGGGTATTCCGGCTATTGACATGGTACTTAAATTTTAATCATGTATCCCTCCGTGAGGTCAATCAAATAAAAAAGGTAAAAGGAAAGAATACAAAATTCGTTAATTTTTTCCCAAAAATGACCGAAGTTTTGAATACGCCTCATTACCTTGCATGTAAGAAGGTGAAAGCGACGGTTGGCCGGGAAGGTTCTCAACATGAAGCGTTTGTGTCGGGAAGGCGAAGTTTACGCCTAATTCTTTGGCCAGTTTTACGATACTCATCAGGACTTCATGTCTGGCCCGTAATTCCTCCCCCCATGTGGGAACACTGAAAAAAATATAAAACATGATATTTAGCGAAAAAGAAGCCATGTCGTTGAAATAGATATGATAGTTCTCTTTCCATGTGACCGGATGTTCATCCACTATTTTTCTAAGCCCTTTCACAAAAATCTCAATCAGTTCGGGCGGCGTATCATAAGTGATTGTAAGCTGAGTGTAAAATCGCCGATAGCTTCTTAATCCATGATTGTCAATCACATTGTCAGCAAGCTTACTGTTTGGCACATAAATGATGGAATTTCGAAATGTTCGGATTCTTGATGAACGAAAACCTACCTCCTCAACCGTCCCGTCCACGTCACCTGAAGTAATCCAGTCACCAACCTGAAAAGGTTTATCAATGAAGATCATAATAGAACCAAAGAAGTTTTTTAGGGTATCCTGAGCGGCTAAAGCAAAAGCCAGGCCTCCGATAGAAAGACCTGTCAGTAAGGGTAGTATAGGAATATTTAAGTTGTCAAGAACAAAAAGCGTACCTATGGTGATGACAAAGGCTTTAAGGGTCTTTCTTAAAAGCGGAACAAGTTGATCGTCAAGGCTGCTGTCTGTTTTTCGAGCCGCTTTGGCTAAGTATATTGATACAATGTTTATG
>JAPPDO010000234.1 GCA_028821635.1 Ekhidna sp. | reverse complement strand
CTTTAACTCCCTGCTATGCTAAAATACAATTTGAAAGCCAATCACAACTATTTGGCTGTAGTCTATGTTACTTCCTGCGCTATGCTAAAATACAATTTGAAAGCCAATCACAACTAAATCCAGTTCTTCTCCTGATACATCTTAGCTATGCTAAAATACAATTTGAAAGCCAATCACAACCTACGCATACCTAAACTCCCCTTTCTTTATGCTATGCTAAAATACAATTTGAAAGCCAATCACAACAATCTGACATGCTTGCTCTCCTTTATAGGTGCTATGCTAAAATACAATTTGAAAGCCAATCACAACGGCAAAAGAGTAGAAAGTGACATCTTCTTGGCTATGCTAAAATACAATTTGAAAGCCAATCACAACATCAAAATAGTAATATTGTGAATAAGATCGGCTATGCTAAAATACAATTTGAAAGCCAATCACAACGGGTAATAGTGCTTGCGATATTTGAGGTGCCGTGTCAATGACATACGTGGGGGAGGCTGCACCCGATTATCAGGATTTGAAACCTTGAATAAGAAAGAAATAAAAAAAGCCCCCCGAGAATGAGCGAGGGGCAACTCAAATGTTTTCACAACGGAATAATCCTTATTGTGATTGGCATCAAATTATATTTGGGCGTAATATTACATAAGGTTTTGAAAAAAATAAAAAAAAAGATGAAAAAAATTTTAGGATTGGATTTGGGAACCAACAGTATCGGGTGGGCTTTGATAGAACATGATTTTGACAAGAAAGAAGGAAAAATTGAGGGGCTAGGTAGTAGGATTATTCCCATGTCTCAAGATGTACTGGGAAATTTTGATGCAGGACAATCCATCTCTCAAACCGCAGAGAGAACAAAATACAGAGGTGTAAGGAGACTATACCAAAGAGATAACCAGAGAAGGGAGAGATTGCATCGTGTATTAAATATTCTTGGTTTTTTACCTGATCATTATCAGCAACAAATAGACTTTAAAAGACGACTTGGTCAATTTAAGATCGGACAAGAACCTAAACTCAACTACAAGCCTTCATGGAACGAAGAGAAAAAGAAAAATGATTTTCACTTTTTGTTTCAGCACTCCTTTCAGGAAATGGTTGATGAGTTAAGGAAATGCCAACCCCAACTTTTTAGGAAAAGGAAAAGTGGAAAAGAGTCCAGAGTTCCTTATGACTGGACTATCTATTATCTGAGAAAGAAGGCACTAAGTCAGAAAATTACGAAGCAGGAACTTGCATGGGTCATTCTTAATTTCAACCAAAAAAGAGGATATTATCAGCTAAGAGGTGAAGAGGAGGAAACGCCTGATAAAAAAGTGAAAACCTTTGAGATTTTGCAGGTTGATCGGCTTGAGGATTCGGGTGAGAAAATCAAAGAATCTAATGAGAAACTTTATGATGTCTACTTTAAAAATGGGTGGAAATACGATAAGCAAATTGTTAAAACCGATAATTGGGAAGGTAAAACAAAAGAGTTCATTGTGACCTCCACAGTAGATAAAAGTGGTGAGACCAAAAGAACGTTTAAAAAGGTGGATTCAGAGAAGGACTGGATTGCCATTAAAAAGAAAACTGAGCAGGATGTAGATGTGTCCGGTAAGCAGATAAGCGTGTACATTTTTGACGAACTTCTAAAAAATCCTCATCAAAAGATACGAGGCAAACTCATCAGAACGATCGAAAGAAAATATTATAAAAAAGAATTAAAGGCAATCCTGAGTGAACAGGCAAAGCATCATCCCGAATTTCGGGATAAAATGCTATACCAAACCTGCCTAGGTGAGTTATACCCGAAGAATGAGGATCACCAAAAAAATATCAAAAACAGAGACTTGAAATACTTGCTTATCGAGGATATTATTTTTTACCAAAGACCTTTAAAAAGTCAGAAATCAACCATTTCCGATTGCCAATATGAAAACTATATCTATAAAAACAAAGATGGCACTGTCCACAAAACCTTAGTGAAAGTGGCACCTAAATCCCATCCATTCTATCAGGAGTTCAGACTTTGGCAATTCATTCAAAACCTTAGGATTTATCAAAAAAAAGGTAAAGAAAATGGAAGGTTGAAGCTGGATATTCCTATTACGGAAAATTGCTTTAAAACAGAGGAGGAGTGGGTAGAACTTTATGAATTTTTAGCACTGAAAAAAGAGGTAAATCAAAAGCACTTAATTGATTATCTGGTGAAAAAAGGCAAGGTTAACAAAGCAGAAAAAGACAATTATAGATGGAACTATGTAGAGGATAAAACATATCCAGCCGGAGAAATAAAAGCACAATTCTTAAATCGGCTCTCCAAAGTAGGTGGAATGACTGATGCTAAGAGTTGGCTCACGAAGGACAGAGAGTTTGACTTGTGGCATATCGTCTATTCGGTATCTGATAAGCAACAATTTAAAAAAGCCTTAAAAACATTCGCCCAAAAGCATGATTTGCATATAGATTCATTTGTAGAGGTATTTAAGAAGTTCCCTCCTTTCAAAAGTGAATATGGAGCCTATTCAGTCAAGGCACTAAACAAACTGCTGCCCCTAATGAGGCTAGGGAAATATTGGTCAGAAGATGTTATTGATCCGGATACTAAGGATAGAATAGATAAGTTGCTGTCGGGCGAGTTTGACGAAAGAATAAAGGAAAGGGTACGAAAAAAGACCATTCAATTAAACTCAGTAACAGATTTCAGAGGACTACCCGTCTGGCTGGCCGGTTATATTGTCTATGATCGGCATTCGGAAAGCAAAGACACTTCTAAATGGGAATCTCCTGAAGATATAGATGCTTATTTAGAATCTTTTAAACAACACAGCCTCAGAAATCCAATTGTGGAGCAAATAGTACTGGAAACGCTGAGGGTAGTGAGAGACATCTGGCAATATTACGGAGCAGGCAAAAAGGATTTTTTCTCTGAAATTCATTTGGAACTGGGTAGAGAAATGAAAAATCCTGCTGATAAACGAAGACAAATTAGCGAAAAAGTGAGCGAAAATGAAAAGACTAATTACCGTATCAAGCAAATATTGACTGAATTGATGAATGACGGCATAGAAGTTCGCCCTCATTCCTCTAGCCATCAGGAGATACTGAAAATATATGAGGAGGGAGTATATGAAAATTCTCCTGAAGATTACAAAAAAGTAAAGCTTGATGACATTAATAAAATTAGAAAAAATAATGAGCTGTCTAAAAAGGAAATTGAACGCTATAAACTTTGGTTAGAACAAGGTTACTTGTCTCCTTACACAAGAAAAACTATTGCACTTTCCGACTTATTTGGTGAAAGATACCAAATTGAGCATATTATCCCTAAGTCAAGGTATTTTGATGACTCGTTAAGTAATAAAGTCATTTGTGAAAGTGCCGTGAATGATGAGAAAGATAATCAGACCGCCTACGAATTTATCAAAAATAAAGCTGGAAGTATAATAGATTTAGGACAGGGTGAAGGGGTGAAGGTCTTATCATTGGATGATTATGAAAATCATTGCACAAAATACTTTTCGGGGAACAAACTAAAAAATTTGCTCTCGGAAGAGGTACCCGAAGGATTCATAAACCGACAGATGAATGATAGTCGGTACATCAGTAAATTTATCAAAGGACTGCTGACTAATATCGTGAAAGAAGAAGATGAGCAGGAAGCTACCTCAAAGAACCTGATGCCTGTCGCAGGCGCAATAACTGATAGACTCAAAAAAGACTGGGGCCTCAATGACCAATGGAATGAACTAATAGCTCCCCGATTCAAGCGGCTCAATGAACTGACAAAAAGCAATGATTTTGGCTATTGGGATGAGGAAATCAATGCCTTCCGTTGTAAGGTGCCGGATGAGGTAGCCAAAGGATTTAGTAAAAAAAGGATTGACCATCGTCATCATGCAATGGATGCACTCGTGATCGCCTGTACTACAAAAGATCATATCAATTATATTACCTCTATCAATACGGAAAGGAAGAATTACAGTTTGGTCAGCAAGCTCCGAAATCAAAAAGAGATAACTACTGTGAAAGGAGAGAAAAGAACAATAGCAACTTCTTATAAACTTCCCTGGGAGCACTTTACCACCCAAGCCAAAGAAGCCCTGGAAACAACTGTGGTGAGTTTCAAACAAAACCTTCGGGTGATAAATAAGACATCCAATAAAACATGGCAGTGGGAGAAGAAAAATGGCCAATGGGAAAAAAAATTAGTAGCACAAACTAAAGGAGACAGTTGGGCTATCAGAAAACCGTTACACAGAGATTTTGTATTTGGAAAAGTTGATATATCATGGTCAAATGATAAGAATACTTTGGCAATTAGACGACCTCTTGATTCAAAAATTGATATAATGAAGGTAACCGATACTGGAATCCAAAAGATCCTTTCAAATTATCTGGAATTTAAGAATGGCAATAAAGAGGAAGCATTTTCACATCAAGGTATTGAAGAATTGAATCAAAATATTAAGAACTTCAATAATGGTAAATCTCATCAACCTATCCATAAGGTTAGAACTTATGAGTCAAGTAGCAGATTCCCGATCTCTGAAGAAGAATCAAACCCAAAAAGCAAAAAATACGTAGAAGCGGCTAAAGGAACCAACCTCTTTTTTGCTATTTACTGGAATGAGGAGAAAGAAAGACGTGAATATGAAACCATTCCGCTGCACAGAGTTATTGAGCATCAGAAGCAAGAGGCACACTTACCTAAAGCGCAGTGTACACACATCCCGACAGACCATGAAAAAGGCATTTTTCTATTTAGTTTATCTCCCAATGATTTGGTTTATGTGCCTACTGACGAAGAACTAGATGACCCTGATTTGGTTGATTTCGATAACCCCACTAAAGAGCAGGCAGGTAGAGTATATCTATTTAAAGATAGCTCTAAGAAAACTGCAAACTTCATTCCAGCTTATGCCGCTATTACTATTTTTAACGTTACCAAAAAAGAGCAAAAAAAGAAAAAGATGAAATTTTCTATTCAGAATGAGTTTGGTTTAGGAAGCCAACATTCAAAAAATCAAAAGACTATTGACGGTTTACAAATCAAGGACCGATGCTGGAAAATAGATGTTGACCGTTTAGGCAATATTCAAAACAAAATAATCATTAAAAACTAAAACCATTGAACGCATGAAAAACAACCCCTTCCTAGACTAAAATAACTCCGTCCTAGACTAAAACAACCCCGTTTTAGACTAAAACAACCCCGTCCCAGCCTAAAATACCCGCTAACCGGACTAAAATGCCTTTTGAGACCTTTGCACATAAGGTTTGCCAAAAGGCTCAAAAGTTGTATATTTTTTAGAGGTATGAGCTACAAAATAAGTTCTCTTTACGTTAGCTTTAGTAGTGTAGCCGTCAGCCATAGCACACGCAAAAGCACCTTCTGCAAAGCGGTCAATACTCTGATAAATTGGAACTAGCGATTGAATGGTATCGACAAGGGTTATAGTTGTAACAAGTCCAAAAAAGAACAGTTAGCCTATCAAGGACTTCTATTATTTAAGATGCTTGTGATAGGTGTTTGGTACAATTTGAGTAATATGGGTGTAGCGGACATGATAAGGAAACCTCTGTGCAATGCTTTTTTATTATTCAAGATTAGCGGACGGAGTGTCCAACCATCCTGTATTAAGCCGCTTTAGGAGTTCACTAAATATGTTCATTAGCCAATAATGGTATAAAATAGAGCGCACCTATGGGAGCGTGAAGAAGTGGTTTGCTTCAGGCAAGTGCAGGTGTGTAGGATCAGCAAAGACAGATAGATTGGCATGTGTTAGAAGCCATCGCCTATAATCTGAAGCGCAGTTCGGGTTTAGTAGTGAGTGGTATGCAGTGGTGCGTCTTATAATAAATTAGGGCAGTTAAAGGAGTTTAAACAACAGATTTAATAAGGATATTGAAAGAGGGTCAGAAGATCGGGTGGACGGTAATCAAATCTTTAACAATAATCAAAACTCCGGGAGACAAAAAAAATCAGACTATTTGTGCAGCAGTCTTAAATTATCCAAACCTTCCTGTGCTGCTTTATCGCTTCTCTGACTTAAAAAGTTTAACTTCAAGCCCAATTTGTAACGACTTCAAAAATTCATGTCGAATCATCAAAATAAAATAAACACTTTCCTTTCAAAGATTGAAAAGAAAAATCCTAATGAACCGGAATTTTTACAAGCAGTGAAAGAGGTTGCTGAAACAATAATTCCTTTTATTGCCGATAAGCCAAAGTATCGAGATTCCAATATTTTGGAGAGTATGTGCGAGCCGGAGCGGGTTTTCATATTTCGCATACCCTGGTCGGACGACGGCGGGACACTTCAAATAAACCGTGGATATCGTGTTCAAATGAACTCTGCCATTGGCCCATACAAAGGAGGGCTTCGTTTTCACCCATCTGTTAATTTAAGTATTCTCAAGTTTCTTGCCTTTGAGCAGGTATTTAAAAATAGCTTAACGACTTTACCTATGGGTGGAGGTAAAGGAGGCTCTGACTTTGATCCTAAAGGGAAAAGCGATGGTGAAGTAATGCGATTCTGCCAGAGTTTTATGACTGAACTATCAAAATATATTGGGCAGTTCACAGATGTGCCCGCAGGAGATATTGGAGTAGGAGGACGGGAGATTGGCTACATGTTTGGACAATATAAAAGAATAAAAGGCGAGTTCACTGGGGTTCTTACGGGCAAGGGTCGTCAATATGGAGGAAGTTTAATCCGTCCGGAGGCAACAGGTTATGGATGTGTTTATTTCAGTGAAGAGGTACTTAAACACCGAAATGAGTCACTTGAGGGCAAAGTTTGTGCTGTCTCAGGGTCAGGAAATGTAGCACAATTTGCTACTGAAAAGCTGATTCAAAAAGGAGCCAAGGTTGTTACCATCTCTGATTCCGGAGGGTGCATTTTTGATAAAGATGGGATTAATAAAGAAAAACTGGAATTCATCAAAGAATTAAAAAATGTCAAAAGAGGTCGAATTTATACGTATGCCGAGAAATTTGTAAAATCTGAATATTACGAAGGGGT
>JAPPDO010000416.1 GCA_028821635.1 Ekhidna sp. | reverse complement strand
TATCTGCGAAAAATTTGTAGTCTGTGGCTTGGCGATCGGATTAACTATATAAATATTAATTATGGCTCAAAGGTAAGATGATAATTTAAAAATGAAAAATTCAAAAAAAATATGAAGGGACTCTCATCTATTTTTAAATATTAAAATCATGCATCGCAAAGTTTCTTTGTTATTTTCATAAATCCAAAAAATAGTTTAAGAAATTTGAACTTATTTACTTACTCAACCTTTTCTTTTTCATTCGTTGATTCAATATTGTCACCATCTTTGAGCTTCTTGGATACCATCAGGAAGGGGCCGGAGACTATTTCCGTTCCTTCTTCTATACCTGTCAATATTTCGATTGCTTCAAAGTCACTTATTCCCGTTGTCACCTCCTTTTGGACGGCTTTCCCTTCTTCCATGACGAATACCACTTCCTTCAAATCTTCATTATTCAGGCTTTCGGCATCATTCTCTCTCCTTTTCCCGCCGCCTCTAGTAGTAACCGCAGCCAGTGGAACGGTCAGCGTATTATTCCTTACTTCAGTGATAATATCTACACTTGCCGTCATGCCGGGCCTAAAGGGATACTTCAGCCCTTCTTCTTTAATTAAATTCCGGTAAGAATTATTTAAAATTTGAATCCTCACTTCAAATTCCGTGACTGCATCCGGAGAAATCTTATCGTTCGCAGTATTGGCTATATTGGTCACTACTCCTTTGAATGTCTTATCAAGGTATGCGTAAGAATCCACATCAATAATGGATGTATCTCCAACGCTAATTTTTATAATATCATTTTCGTTTACGTTTACTTTCACTTCCATTTTGGACAGGTCAGCAATACGCATCACTTCGGTTCCCTGAAATTGCGAAGTACCCAAAACGGTCTCTCCCAGCTCAACGGAAAGTTTAGAAACTATTCCACTCATTGGGGCTGTTAAACTTGTCAGCCGAAGGTTTTCACGGGCATCTGCTACTCTTGCTTCTGCACTTTTCAGACTGTAATTGGCGGCGTTTACGCTCTCTTTTGCTGATTCATAATCCTGCTCAGCGATTTGATAGTTTGCTTGTGCCAACTGGAAGTCAGCTTCCGAGATTACCTTTTCATTAAATAGTTTTTGCTGCCGCAGGAAGTCCTGTTCTGATCTTGTCAGGTTAGCCTTTGCACGTGCGCGGCCCGCTTTGGCTTGTGCAAATGCCGCCTTTTGTTGATTTAAACCAGCCTTTGCCTGATCCAGTGCCGACTTAAAGTTGTCCGGCCTGATTCTAAGTAATTCTTTCCCTTTATTTACCGAGTCTCCCTCCTGCACCTTTAACTCAATGATCTCTCCCGAGACCTCCGGACTTAGTTGTACTTCAACCACAGGCTGAACTTGTCCCGAAGCACTCACTTTTTCGATAATGGTTTTCTTTTCAGCTTTAGCGAGTTCTACTTTGATCTTCTTCTCCTTGCCAACGATACCTGTAGATTTACCGATAACTGCAAATAGTATCAGCACGACTACCAAGCCTGCCAAAATGTATAATATACGATTACCTGATTTTTTCTTTTTCGCCACTTTTAATAATTGGTTAATGTAATATTTAGAACGATAACGGTTTACCTAAATAAAAGTCAAGAATTTTTTTTCTGAATATGAAGTCATACTTGGCCCTTGATAAATCTGATTGAGCCTGAAAGAGATTATTTCCTGCAACCTGATAATCCGTAAAATTAGCTGCTCCATTATTATATTGATTCTCCAACGCCCGATAAGTCTCCCTGAGTGCCGCTACCTGCTTTTCCGAAGCGAAGTAAGTACGACTGGCAGCCAGTGCATTTCTGTAAGCATTTTCAACTGTTTGATAAAGAACGTTCTTCTCTTCCCGGGCATTTAACTCAGCCTGCTGAACATTGATTTTCGCTCGTTGCATTGCTGCCCTGTTACTGAATCCGTTAATTATGGGAATAAATAAACCTAGCGAGACGGAATATCTGAGGTTATCATTCCATTGGTCTCTGACTTTATAATCCTCAATTTCCCCGCTTGGCACTTCAACTCTTTGAACGATTGCCGTTCCGTTGGATGTCTCAAAATTAGTTGGAACAAGGCGGGTTGTTGGGTCTCCACCGTTGGGAATGAAAATTTGGTCTACTGCATTAGAATAATTGGTATTGATATTTCCGTTAAGGTTTAGCGAAGGGAATAAAGCCCCTCTTGCAGCCTCCAGTGCAAGGTTTGAGCTTTTGACTCTTGCATCTGCAGCCTTAATTTCAGGTTGATTGGAAAGGGCGTACTCGTAAACTTCTTGTGAATTGATGCCCTCAACCTCCGTAGAGAAATCACTGATTTCGGGAACAACTACGTCAATTTCAACACCGGGCGGCAGAAGCAGAGCTTGCTTCAGATCAAGTAATGATAAATCAAGACTGTTTTGATTGTTAGTTAAAGTAACTTCACCGGTTGCTACCTGACTTTCCAACTGTAATTCATTAGCAAGCGGCAGGGCTCCGGAAGCCACTAATTTTTTGGTTTGACCTAATTGCTGTTTACCGGATTCTAATTGAAATTTTGCAGTCTCCAGCAATTCTTTGTTGAGAATAACCGTTAAGAAGAGAGAGGCAATGCGGATGGAAATATCATTTTTAGCTCTTTGAAGGTCAAAGTCACCTGCTAAGAGGTCTGTTTTTGACTGCTTTATCCCATTACTGACCCGCAACCCCTGAATAAGAGGCATTCTCCCGTTTGCTCCCAACACTGCGGTGTTTATTCTTTGATTTACGAAAAGGTTGGAGTTGGGATCAATGCTTCGGCCCCAGTTAAACCCATAGCTGCCGTTTGCATTAAGCGTCGGGTAACGCTGCGCATTGGCCTGCATCAGGTTTATCTCGGCCGTTTTAAGGTTAAGCTCGCTTCTTTGAACATTAAGGTTGTTCTCTATGGCAATTTCAACACATTCTTGCAGGGTGAGCACTTTTCCTTCCTGCGCCTGCAGATGTAACCCTTTGATTATCAGGGTAATGATTAACAGGTTTTTCATATTATTTATCAATATTCGGGATATAATTGACTTTATGAACCCACCTTCTTTTTCCGAGATATTTTAAGGTTATCTCATCTATGCCTGAATCCATCTCTAATATTAAACAAGCCAGATCGTTCTTTGCCTTTCGGGATACAGTCATCGTTGCAATATTACAATCTTCTTGTGAGAGCACCTCCGTAAAAAAGGCAATGCTGCCATTCACGTCATCCGCCTCAATTATCAACGTGTGAAGACTGGCAGTGAAGTTAGCATCAAATCCATTGACTTCCTTTATTCTGATAACGCCGCCACCCCGACTTTCTCCCAATAGTTCAATTTTATTAGTTCCTTTTACTGCGTTCACTCTGACCGAGTTAGGATGAAGAGTGGAGGCACTGCCTATTGACCGGAACCGGTATGACAGTCCAACGGACTTTGTCAGGTTCAAGGCATTTTTTATTCGGGTATCGTCTGTTTTGTAGTCCATTAAGCCGGCTAGTATGGCTCTATCACTTCCGTGCCCTTCGTAGGTTCTGGCAAAGGAATTATAAAAAACAATATCCGCATGCTCAGGTACATCACCCAATATTTTGTGTACCACTCTCCCAATACGCACGACTCCAGCTGTATGAGAACTGGAGGGGCCTATCATAACAGGGCCTATCATATCAAAAACACCGCTACTTTCAGCCATGATTCATGTTTATTTATTTTAAATGAAATTCCCCCACAAAAAAAAGTTACACCGCTACTGCGGCTTTTATGTGAGGATACGGGTCATAATTGATTAGTTCAAAATCTTCAAATTGGAACTCAAAAATATCTTTTACCTCCGCATTAATCCTCATTTCAGGTAAATCACGAGGGGTTCTTGCCAACTGAAGCTGAGCCTGTTCTATATGATTCATGTACAAATGAGCATCTCCGAAGGTATGTATAAAATCCCCTGGTTTGAGATTACAGACTTGTGCCGTCATCATCGTGAATAAAGCATAAGAAGCAATATTGAATGGAACTCCAAGAAAAACATCTGCACTCCGCTGATATAGCTGGCAGCTCAAACGCCCGTTAGCGACGTAAAATTGAAAGAGCGTATGGCAGGGCGGCAGAGCCATATTCTCCACATCGGCGACATTCCATGCACTCACGAGATGTCTTCTGCTGTCCGGATTATTTTTGATTCCGTCCATTAATTTTTTTATTTGATCAATCTGATGCCCGTCTGCCGTTTTCCAACTGCGCCACTGCACACCATAAACCGGCCCTAGGTTCCCATCTTCATCTGCCCATTCATCCCAGATGGACACACCGTTTTCTTTCAGGTATCGGATATTTTGATCCCCCCTCAAAAACCAGAGCAACTCGTAAATTATTGACCTTAAATGAAGTTTTTTTGTTGTGACACATGGAAATCCTTTACCTAAATCAAACCTCATCTGCCAGCCAAAAATGCTCTTTGTTCCTATACCTGTTCTATCTCGCTTTTCGATACCATTATCAAGGATATGCTGCATGAGACTGCGGTATTGTTGCATTATATTCTTAGCTTGGCAATAAAATTAACAGTAGGTCTGAACTCACGAATTGACAAATATATTGAATGGTCACTAACCAAGACAGGTAGGGCCGCTCTCATTTTTGCTCTATTGGCTTTAACCCTCTTTTTCGGGCTGAATTTAGCAACGCTTGAATTTGATTTTGAACTCGAGAAGTTCTTCCCTAAAAATCATCCGGAGAGCTTACTCTACAAAAAGCATGTAGAAACGTTTGGTTATGACAATGACTTTCTTCATATTATCCTGGAGAATGAGTCCGGTGTATTTGAAGCTCATTTTCTGTCTGATGCAGTTGCTTTTGAAGCAAGTCTGGATAACATTCAGGATGTCATTTGCGTGTACTCCCCTCTTTCATTGCAGCATGTCATAAAATCACCCATCGGACTCATTGCTTTTCCTTTAATACATTCAAAGAATCCCGATAAGTTCAAGCAGGATAGCATTCGGATTTTCGGCAATGCTCTTTATAAATCAGCTTTCAGTGAAGATGCAAAATCGTTAAGTATTTATCTCACTCACAGTCATTTTAATGACCCGGAGAGCGGAGAACGGCTTCTTCAGTCAATTAGGGAGAACGCTGCTAAAAACGGGATTCATAACATACGGCTGGTGGGTAAATTAAGCGCAGCCCAAACCTTCACAGAACTCATCAGGACAGACTTCAGCAACTACTTAGCAGGATGTCTGCTGCTAAGCTATGTTCTTTTGTTCTTCATTTTCAGAGATTACAGATCGGCCGCCCTCCCCTTTTTTATCAGCCTTCTGGTTATCACATGGACTTTCGGAGCGATGGCATTGTTAGGAGTGAAAATCAATCTTTTAAGTTCCCTTTTGCCTCCTATCCTGTTTTTTGTTTCGATGTCAGATGCCGTTCATTTAATAAGTGCATTTTCTAAAGTCTCTGATGCTCGTCAGGGCGGGCTGTGTAAAAAAGTTATTAAAATCGTCTGGGTTCCTACGCTGCTTACCTCATTAACCACTGCGGTTGGCTTCCTCAGTCTGCTGTGGATAAATACGGAGCCTGTTCAGGTATTAGGGCTTTTTGCTGCACTGGGAATTCTGATTGCCTTTATCATCACATTCACTCTAGGGCTGCTTTTTATGCCGTTTATTCATCATACGAAAGAAGTAAGGTTCTCCATTCCGCCTAAACTCTCAGCGTTTGTTACACGCTACAAGAAGCAGCTTCTGATGGCAGCAGGGCTGGTGTTAATGCTTAGCGTTCCGGGAATTTTTAAACTAAAAGTCGATGCTTATCTGCTGGGAGATTTACCAAAAAATAATGAGGTAAGGAAAGATTTCGATTTTGCCGACACTTTTCTGGGAGGTGCTAAACCTTACGAAATTAGTATAGAAGTGGGGGATACCTCTTATTCGATTTGGGACAGAAGGGTAATGGGGGAGATTGTCAAAATTGATAACTATCTGACCCATGAATATCCTATTTCAAAAGTGCGATCGCCGGCATCCGTTATTCGGTACTTTCACATGGTGGACAACGGTGGAATCAACGAGAACTATCAACTTCCGGAGACCGAAAGTGCCTATCGGGCTGCGATTAAATTAAAAAACAATGTAAGCCTGCAAAGAATGGATAAGCTCGTTGCCGACGGGGCTAAAAAAGCCCGATTGATCGGCTTCTTTCCCGAGTTAGGCTCCCATGAAACCGGCAAGAGAAATGAGAAAATGATCGCCTACCTCAACAGTCATTTGGACACCAGCCTGATAAAATATCGGATAACAGGCACCACTTACCTAATAGATAAAAGTCATGAACTTTTATCAAAAAACTTATTTTTTGGACTCTTGACGGCGATCCTGGTGATAGGGATTACACTTGGACTTTACTTTAGGTCTTTTAAATTATTAGCCCTCAGCTTAATACCCAATCTTATTCCTTTAATCGTCACTGCCGGAATCATTGGCTGGTTTAATATTTCACTAAACATGACAACGGCGATTATTTTCACCATCGTCTTTGGAATTGCCGTTGATGATACTATTCACATACTTAGTCATTACCTTAGAAACATGGGATCCCATAAAGAAAGATTAGATCAGACGTTTCATTATGCCGGAGGGGCATTGTTAATCACCTCAACGGTCGTCAGTCTGGGGTTCTTGCTTTTCCTTTTCTCCGGCTTTGGTGCCGCTTTTTATCTGGGACTTTTTATCTCTCTTTCTCTGCTAATAGCCTTAGCCACAGATTTGTTCGTTCTGCCTGTTTTGATGAAGTATGTGGAAAAGTGATTTTGGCCGCTTTAATCCTTTTACCTTTTTATCACGAGCCTTCCCGCATATTGATACACTTCGGACGTATCTATCCCTCGCCAAGGGTCGTTTCCCATCGTTCTATTTTGGTTTGGGTATGGAATAAGCCCATGCGAACCATTCAGCAGTTATTTCTTTCCAGTCAGCGGTTATTGTTGAGCATTCAGTAGTCATTGTTGTCCGATCAGGGGTTATTCCTTTCCTACTCCCTCACAAACTTCAACAAACGACCGTCCGGTAGCTGCACGAGGTACAGG
>JAPPDO010000182.1 GCA_028821635.1 Ekhidna sp. | reverse complement strand
CAAATAATGGTATTCACAAGAGAGACCATTAAATGTTCTGACAAGGTTTGTCCATCTCCAAGAATGATGTTATCTGAAAACTGGACAAACTCCTCTTCTGAGATAAAAAGCGATTGATCATTTGCTATCGTGCAGTGCGTGTATTGATAGTTTCCCCCCGCAAAGTTCCCGACCAGGTATCTTCCACAGTTGTAGATCAAACAATTCGTAACATTGAGGTCTGAGGTAAACGCTAAAATACCGTCGCTGCTCATGTTATAAATTCTTGTATTTGCTACGATTACGTCCGGGTCGCTATCTTCGTCAGGCGTTCCAACCCGTAAGCCCACCTGTGCATTGAAAATATCTGCATAAGCTATTTCATTCTCGCTGCTTCCCTCCAGGAAGTAAATTCCGTTCCACTGACCGGGAACCTGATCAAAAATCCCATCAAATCGGGAGTTGGTAAACATAATTCTATTTGCAGAATCTCCTACGGCGGTTAGCTTTCCCTGAACAAAAAGGGCGGCATCCCTCTCAAAATAAATCCGGGCTCCTTTTTCGATAGTTAATTCACATCCTTCCACAACTAAAAGTGTGTCCGATAAGATGTATGGACGATCACTTCTCCATGTTTCATTGCATACATTTTGTTTGGACAGCCTGACTCCGTCTTGTCCATAGGAGATAAGTTTTACTTCATCAACGTTTCCATTCCATTCAAATACGATCGCATCACTAACCAGATAAGGAAGGTCGATATCCCGCTCCCTTACATTGACCTCAATGAGGATCAGGATGCTATCTCTGCCCAGTATGACTTCATTCGCTATCCTTAACTCGCTTTTGCCATTGATTATTAATGAATACTCCGAGTTCTGACCTCCTTTTAAGAATATAGATGAGAGATTGACGGCGGCGTTGTTAGGATTATAAACCGAAAGTCTCCTGGTGCTGCTTTTCTTTTCAGATAGAAGCGTGTCAAACGATACCGTATCAGTGCTAAAGATGAGCTGAAGTGAGGAGTCTGTCGAAACCGATTCCTCCAGTGTGTCACAACTCAGCCAAATTAAGACGATGGCATAAAATAAAAACCCACTCTTCTTCATCAGTTTTACAGGAATCAATTTTCTGCTGCCTTCATCCGTTCGGTATTCTCAGCAATTCGCAACTGCTCTACGAATTTCTCAAGGTCTCCGTTCATTACATTGGGAAGATTGAATACGGATAATCCAATTCTGTGGTCGGTTACTCTTCCCTGAGGGTAATTATACGTTCTGATTTTATCGGATCTATCCCCTGAGCCGACCATGCTTTTTCGTTGGCTGCTTATTTCGGCATGATGTTTTTGGAGTTCCATTTCATAAAGCCTGGAGCGAAGTACTTTTAATGCTTTATCATAGTTCGCATGTTGCGAACGCCCATCCTGACATTCTACTACGAGGCCCGAGGGAGCATGGGTTAGCCTGACGGCCGATTCTGTTTTATTGATATGCTGACCGCCCGCTCCTGACGCTCTGAATGTATCTTTTCGGATGTCTTTTGTGTTCAATGCTACATCCACTTCCTCCGCTTCAGGCAAAACGGCAACAGTGGCCGCCGACGTGTGAACTCTTCCCTGAGACTCTGTCGCCGGAACGCGCTGTACACGATGAACGCCGGACTCAAACTTGAGCTTGCCATAAACATCTTCGCCTTCCACAGCAGCGACGATCTCTTTGTATCCTCCTAAAGTGCCTTCGCTGAAATTTAAAACAGCAAAAGACCATCCCTCATTTTCAGCATAAGACTTATACATCCTAAACAAATCGCCGGCAAAAATAGAAGCCTCATCCCCTCCTGTTCCCGATCTAATCTCCAGAATAATATTCCTGCTGTCATTCGGGTCTTTGGGTATCAAGAGTATTTTTAGTTCTTCTTCCAGTGACGCTATTTCTGGTTCAAGTTCTTCTATTTCTGTTTTGGCCATTTCACGAAATTCCGGGTCTTTTTCATGGCCTAATGCTTCTCTGGCATTTTCAAGGTTGCTCTTCGCATCAGAAAACGCTTTGTACTTGGATACAACCCGCTCCAAATCCTTATATTCTTTGTGCAGCACCCCAAACTTCTTCATATCCGCCACAATATCAGGCTGAACAATTAACTGGCCGACTTCTTCAAAACGATGTTTTAGCTCCTCTAATCTCTCAATCATACTTTAGTTTAAAAAAGATAAAATTAGCTTAGCCTTTTGAGAATACTTTGGTGTTTGAAGCTGTTCACAATGTGTGTCATATCCCGAAAATACTCTATCTGAAAATAAAATAAAAAAGGAAATCACTTATATTAAAAATTGAAAAACTATAATATTGTAGTTTTTGAAACAAAAGAACCCTGATGGCATTATTCAAAATAAAGGAGCAATTAGAATTAGAGTACATTAAGGGAGAGCCTTTTAAACGTGAAAAGGAAATTCAAAATCTAACTGAGCGAAATCTAAAAACTGTTTTTGAACTTGACTTTGTAAAATCTGAATTTACACTGAATAATTTTAGAATTGACACATTAGCGTTTGATAATGAAGCAAATGCATTTATCATAATAGAATACAAAAGGGATAAAAACTTCAGTGTAATAGATCAAGGATATGCTTACTTGTCCTTAATGTTAAACAATAAAGCCGACTTCATTCTTGAGTTTAACGAAAACTTAGATAAAACATTGAAACGATATGATGTTGATTGGTCTCAATCAAGAGTTTTGTTTATTTCCCCGGCTTTTACCGATTATCAAAGAGAAGCAATAAACTTCAAAGACTTACCTATTGAACTCTGGGAAGTAAGAAGGTTTGAAAATCAGACAGTTTCTTATGAACAAATTCAAAAAGTAGGTGCTCAAGAAAGTATAAAGACAATTTCTAAGACAGACCAAACAATTAATTCGGTTGCTAAAGAAATCAAAGTTTATTCTGAGCAAGAACAGTTAGAAAATGTAACTGAAGAAACAAAAGAACTTTATGAAAAACTAAAAAATGCAATTCTGAGCTTTGATAACATTGAAATAAAGCCTAGAAATAAATATATCGCTTTCATCTCAGGGCGAAATGTAATTGATATTCATCCCCAAGTAAAAGCGTTGAAAATATGGCTCAACTTAAACAAGGGAGAACTTGACGACCCCAAAAAATTAATGAGGGACGTTTCAAAAACGGGACATTGGGGAAATGGAGATTATGAATTACAAATTAATTCAGACAAGGATTTGGAATATATTTTAAGCCTTGTTAAACAGTCCATTGAGAAAAATAAAAAATAACGAAATACCAATAATCCGTATACTCAATGTTAGAGTAGATAATTGCTAGAAGAATACCATATTCATTATGCTAAAGATTTTTCCCTCATTTCCAATAAAAACAAGCAGCGCACTCTTACAAACTGTTTAGCATCGTTCCTGCAAACGTTAATGCAAGAAAAAACCCAAACATATCGGTTACAGTGGTAAGTATGGGACCGGATGCTAATGCAGGGTCTACATTCATGCGCTTTAAGATCAATGGAATAGTGCCGCCCAGTGATACTGCTATCAATGTATTGATGGAAAGTGCCCCGCCTACTACCAGTCCAAGGTAAACATTTCCTTTCCAGATCCATGCCGCTGCTCCTATAAGCATACCTAACACAAGACCATTTAAAAGTCCAACGGTTACTTCCTGCATCCATACCCGTGCAACCTCAAACGGACGAATAACGCCTAATGAAAGTTCTCTCAGACTCACTGCTACCGCCTGATTTCCGGAGCATCCACTCATGTCTGAAATAATTGGAAGAAAGACAGCCAAAGCAATAACTGCGGAGAGTGTATCCTGGTAGACTGCTATGACGCTTGCAGCCGCTATGTTTAAAAGAATGTTTACGCTTAACCACGAAAGCCTCCTGCGTGCTCGCAGCCAAACGGACATGGTGCGCAGCTCCTCGCCCCCAACGATACCCTGCGTTTCCAGGTGCTCAACGTTTTCTTGCTCAGCCTGCGCCTCTCTCAAATCTTTCCTAAGAACGACTCCTTTTAGCTGCAACCGATCATCCACTACCGGCACGCCATAAAAGTCGTTGGTATCAAAAAAATTGATCAGGTCTTCCAAGGGGTCTTTGTCTTTCACGGTGAGGGCACTTCTCAATACAATTTCGGAGAGCAGAACGGTTGGTTTTGAAAGTAGAAGCGTCCGCATATTGAGCACCCCCGAAAACTGTCCTATATGAGTTACATAGATATACTGGAGGTTATACTTTTCATATCGGTCAGCATTGGACTGTAAGTCTTCCACTACCTCGCCAACGGTCACCTCCTCCTCAAATACCAGAAACTCTGTCACCATCAGCCCGCCTGCGGTGTCGTCATCGTACCGGATGAGTTCACGAACATTTTCGGCCTCTTTCTGAGGCATTTCCTGCATGATAGCCTCCGCATTCTTCTCAGGGATCTCTCCAAGAAAATCTGCCTGATCGTCACTGGGAAGTTCAGCAATGATGGCAGATGCTTCTTTGCTGTTCATCTCTTCAATCAACTTTGCCGCCTGCACCGATGGAATGTCATCAATAAGTTCGGCGGCTTCTTCAGGAGTTAAAAGAGATAATAGTGTCAGCCTTTGCTGCTCATTTAGATGGCTTACTGTCGCAACAACATCTTCGGTAGTAAGCTGAGCAAGGTACGTTTTGATTTCATGAGTGGACTCTGATTGCATGTATTCCTTCAGAATCTCCCAAGGTTTTGTTTCCTGAACCATATTAGTATCGAATTTTAAGATTAAAATTCAAGCTTAAGTAAATCAGGACATGATTAAAAGACACCAATAACTCTTGTTATCTTTAGAAGTCCTCATTAATCGAAAATTCACTTTTTTGCCTCTACTTTTGATTATTACTTTTTGAATTATTAAAGATACGAGCCGTCAGAAAACAAAAAAGAGGCAGTAATATCTTCATCACTCTAATATGATTTGACTCTCTTTATAATCTATTGTTATTTGGCCAAACTGACTTAGAGCTGATTGACCTAACAATAATGGTGCAGATGTGTTATGTATGATAGATGCTTTAACATTATATAATATTTTGTTGCCAATTTGCACGGTTCTCAAATTAATTACTGAACCTTCTGAAATGCTACCATCAGCAATTTGATACTGTTGGACACCGATAAAATCATCCTTTGTTAATGTTCCTTGCCTATATAGAAAAAATGCCTCAACATCAGAAATTGTTATATCAGATGCGCCGGTATCAAAGATGAAGTCCATATTTGAACCATTAATAACGGCTGGAATGAGGTAAACGCCGTCTGACTTCTTCATCTTAACCATATTATTTTCACCGGTAACATCTCTTTGTTTGCTTGTAGGAGTCGTATTTGAAATTTCCTGATTAGTAACAGCTTTACGACGACCTGATTGAGTGCAAGCAGGTACAATCAGTAATATTATGATGATATAAACCATTACTCTAATAGTCATCCTAGTTTTATCTCTCCGATTTTTGGTGTTATCTGAATTGTAAACTTCCTATTTTCTTCTTCCACTGTTTCACGAGATCTTCCAAAATAACCGCTTCCGACAATCATTAATTCACAGTTTTCTATTTTCTTGAAATCTAAACCGTTCTCTTGCCAATAGTTAACCAATGCTAGTGATCTTTCGTAACTTAGTTTGTATCCAACGTCAGGCATTCTAATGTAATTGTTATAAGATCTCTGAGTATTCCCTTCAATTATCAAAAGATAACTGACATTTTTGTTTGTATTGCTAAGATTTTCCAGTAAGGAGAAAATACTATTTCCTGCCCCGAATAAGTCATTTAGCGTTTGTTTATCAATATCATGAATATCTGCACTGTTACTTGCAAAGTTTACATTTAAGTTCAGTTTATATCTTTGGTTAGTAGGGTCATACATAAAGTATTCTTCAGGAAGTGCTCTGACAGCGTCTTGTATTCTTTTAATTTCTCTTAATTGTAGCTCAGTTGCTCTTTGCTGATTTGTGAGTTTTAAATAAGTTAATATATACAATACCAACATGATAAAAAACAAACTCGTCATAAGGTCGGTAAAACTTGGCCAAAAGAAATCTGAACCTTTCCCTTTCATCATTTTCCCTTTTTTGGCTTGAAGAGGCTTTTAATAGAAGAAATTAGCCCCTTCTTTAGCTTGAAGAAGCTTTTTACGGAGGAGATTAGCCCCTTTTTATTTTCAATTTCCTTAAGTATAACTATTGCTTTAGCCAGGTTTTGATTCAACTTACTAATCATTTGATTAAGTTGTTCGCCTTGAGTTGTTGAGCTATTTTTAAATTGAGAAACATCTGCTTTAAGACCTGCCAAATGCTCAAGGTGGTCTAAATTCGTTTTGTTTTCGGATAATGCTTTTTTTACGGCCTCAGTTTCATCAACGGTAAACTGCTTAATAGCTTCACTTGAACTCTGAATGTGCTCCCTGAGTTCTTTAAATATTTCTGAAATCGAATGACCAACATCTGCTACTGTATTTGAAGTGAATTGTTTATGTGCTTCTAATTTATTAAAATGGTCAGAAAGAAAGTTTAAAAGCTGATGACTTTGGCTTAGTTTATTTTCAAGATTCTCTGCAATCGTTCTGAAGTTCTGTGTTCTTTCAAGCAACTCATTGGATTTAGTTACTATCTGCTGTGAGTTCTCCACAAACTGTGTTGTATTAGAAAGAAAAGCATTAAACTTTCCAAACTTATCTACTGAAAGGTCTAATTGCTTCAAAACTGCTACGTTGTACTTTGTCATTTCTGAAACCTTTGCCTTATCAATTGTATCAAGTAATTCTTTTTGTTCTTTTATCGCCATTCGATTTGAATCAAATACCCCTTTTAGCCCTTTTAGATTGCTGGAAAACTCATTGTTAAATTTCAATAAATTTCTCTGAAGAGAGCCTAGGGTTGATGCTAAACCTTGATTAATGATAGGAAGAAGTTCAATCTGAATGAAGGTATAAAATTCATTCTTACGGGCTTCATTGTGGCTTCTAGATTCTTTGAAAATCCAACCTGAACTGATGATGGTTAGCATCAAACCCACAAAACTGGCAATCATAGCTATTTTTACTCCTCCTATCAGCATGGCAAT
>JAPPDO010000235.1 GCA_028821635.1 Ekhidna sp. | reverse complement strand
CATCATACCTCGCAGCTATTAAAAATTCAAAATCATCATTTTTTGATAGACTGTGGTGAAGGAACACAACTTCTTTTAAAAAAGCACAAGATAAAACTGCCCGCCATTGATCATATCTTTATCTCTCACCTTCATGGCGACCACTATTTTGGATTAATCGGCCTTTTATCAACCATGCACCTCTTCGGCAGAACTAAGGATATGCTGTTGGTTGGGCCTCCCGGGTTAAAGGAAATAATCAGTCTTCAGTTTAGGTATTCCGAAACTTCCCTTAAATTCAATATTGATTTCCGAGAATTTACGCCTGACACATCAGACATCATCTATGATCATTCAAATTATCAGGTTATAACTATTCCGATGAATCACCGGGTACCCTGTTCGGGATACCTATTCAAAGAAAAACCAAAAAAAAGACGGATAAAAAAGGAAATGGTAAAAGACTTGAAAATAGCTAAATCAGAAATTATCGCTCTTCAAGAGGGTAAGGACGTATTGGATAGTAACGGAGACATCAAGTACCGGAACAAAGCGTTTACTGATGACCCCCGCCCCTCCCTCAGCTATGCCTACTGCTCGGATTCTAAAGCTAAGCCGGAACTAGCAACAATTATTAGAGGTGTTGATTTAATGTATCATGAAGCAACCTTTACGAATGAAATGAAAGATCGTGCAGTGTCTACTTATCACTCCACCGCCCTGCAAGCCGCCGAGCTTGCGAAGCTTTCCAAGGTAAAAAAATTGATCCTCGGTCATTTTTCAGCTAGGTATAAGGAGTTGGATTCAATACTTGAAGAAGCACAAACCATCTTTAACAATTCGGAATTGGCCATTGAAGGCACAAACTTTGTCATCAATGAAGAGTAAGCAGCAACAGCTTTTTATCCTTCTGGCAGCTATTTTTATTACCAACGCCATTCTAGCTGAACTAATTGGAGTGAAAATTTTCTCACTTGAGGGGACACTTGGATTCACGCCTGTTAATCTGAATATTCTTGGATACACGCTTGATTTTAACCTCACAGCCGGCGTAGTGATTTGGCCTGTCGTATTCATTACCACTGATATTATTAATGAATACTTTGGAAGAAACGGCGTGCAAAAAGTGACTTTAATAGCCGTAGGATGTATCTCTTATGCTTTCCTGATGATTTATATGGTTACGAAGCTGGACCCCGCACAATTCTGGCTTGAAGTGAATGATCAGGATTCACTTGGAAATCCTTTTAATATCAATTTTGCTTTCAATAAAACCTACACGCAAGGACTTGGAGTGGTCATAGGGTCTATCACTGCATTCCTGATCGGACAACTTTTAGATGTGGCAGTATTTCAAAAACTCAGGAAGCTCACCGGAGGAAAGATGATCTGGTTGAGAGCAACCGGTTCCACATTGATCTCGCAGCTTATCGACAGTTTTATCGTGCTGATAATGGCGTTCTATATTTTAGCTCCGGCGGCGGGTAGGTGGGAGTTTTCACAAGTCGTTTCAGTAGCTACTATCAATTACATCTATAAGTTCATGGTGGCCATTTTATTAACACCTTTGATTTATTTGGGACATTATCTTATAGATTATTATCTGGGTGAACATGCTGGTGCGATAAAAGAAAAAGCCTCCGGAAGAAGCTAAGTTGATACCTATTGCATCTTATTCGGAACGTAAATACAAAGGTGCGGCTATCCGACCCAAACCACACTTAGAGATTTTCTTACCACAAAGAAGATGTGATTGGTGTGAGTACAAAAGCCCTTTTAGGGTTGCTGGGCTGCCAGATCGGCATTGTTTATGATGCCCCGTCTATCGCTGCGTCCCGCCGCCTTTGAGGATTGGGTACTGCATATTATTTCCAAAATCCCAGAAATCATTAGTGTCCTCAGTGTCTTTGGTGCCGTCGGCATCTATGTCTATGTTGTCCCAATCTGCGAAGATACCGCTGCTCCCGTAGGCCGTCGATGTGATCAGTGCCGTCTTTCTTTTGGCGGTTACGCCGGGCTTTGCGTCATCTTCGGGGCGGGTTCGCTTGCTGCCTCGTAGTAGCTATAATTAATTGTATTCTATCCGCGCGAGCTTCCTCTCAAATTAGTGTACGTTGTCCTTCCTTTATAGCAGGCACTGATTGTGCCATTCCGCTGATACCCTACTAGCCCGCCAGCAATACCATTTCCAGTCTTATTCATTCCTCCTGAGACATAACAGGCACTAATTGTGCCAATCACTTGTCCTGCCAGTCCGCCAACTCCACCCGAGAGATTAGCACTTCCTGCCGTATTTGTTCCTCCTGAAGCATAGCAGCTATTGATTGTGCCCTCTCCCTGATACCCTACCAGCCCGCCGACTGGAGCCTCATCTCCTCCTGTAATAGTACCATTGGAAGCATAGCAGCTACTGATTGCACCAGTAGTGAAGCCCGCTAGCCCGCCGACTATAGCACTACCTCCCCCTGTCACCTTGGCATTCGTAATGCCTGTATTACTGATGATACCCGTCACATACCCAAATAAGCCCAAGTTCAGATTATCGGCCGTCCTATTAATAAACAGACTATCTATTTTAAAGCTCCCTCCGTCAAATTTACCGCTAAAGGCACTTGTACCCCTATTCGGCCCCACCGGCAGCCACCCGCCGGCCTGCGGTGTAGACTGTTCTGCCAGGCCGTGTTCACAACGCCTGAGGCATAACTGCTTGCTAATTTAAAGTCCAAATCCCGTGCCAGCTGATACCCCGTGTATCGGTTCGCAGCGTAGACAACATCTGGGAAGGCCGCCGCATAAGCTTCTTTTCTTTTCGGTATCGAAGACTGATCTCCGTTGTGATCCGGATTCCCATCTCCCATCAGGTCATAGCGCATCGCATACAGCTGCTCTAGGTTATTAATAAGTATCTTGCCATCGGCCAGCCGCCCCCGCTGCCGCACCGTAAACGGCACAGAAAAGAGTGCCTCGCCCATATCGGTGCCCACATGCAACAGAATCTTAATGTCCCGACTCGTCAGATTGTCATTCAATGTCAATTCACCTATTGGAAAACTTATGTCACTTGGCTCCGCCCGCGAAGTAGGTGAGGCGGTAGAAGTAAATCTACGTCCATTTATAGTTGTAACCCACCAGTGCGTCACGTCCGTGCCCGGTGTAAATGCCAGCCTCTCAAACGTAATCGTGTAGTTGTTAGACAACGCCCCGACTTCGTAGACGGTCGTGCCCAGTGTCACTGGTCTTGGTGCCTGCGTCACGGTTAACGGCACTGAACTTAATGGCTCACCCGTTGCCTCTCCCACATGGAGCCTTAACTCAAAGTCCCGATCCATTACGTTCGGATTTTCTTCTACACTGAGGGTAAAGGCCGTCGCATTGCGCATAGCCCGTGTCCCTGCATTTGTGCTCACACTCGTCACTCCGGCGACGGTGCTCGCAAACCCGCCATCTGCGGCGGTAATCCACCAATGCGTCACGCCCGGCCCAAAAGTCGCATCCAGCGTCACGCTTGCAGCGACATCAGCCCTCGCCGGCACCTCGTAAGTCGTTGTTGAGAGGCTTGACCCTGCGGTTTGTGTCACGTCTAAGGTCACCTCAAAGGGCGGCGATGTTCCTGCGGTTGTTTCTCTGAAGGTCACGCTGCCGGTTCTCGGCTCGAAGGCTCCACTTCCGTCGTAGGTCAGTGCAATGGCTGTGGCTACGGCTGCCGTCCCTGTGGCGGGTGTCACCGTTGTAGTCCAGTCCTCCGCTTCGGTTGCTTCCCATGCCACGCTGCTGGTGAGTCTGAGTGTATTGTTCGTGGTGGAGCTGCCCGCCACACTTAGCGTTGCTGTGCTCAGCGTCATCGGTGTTGCATCTGCCGCTCGTATGGTGATACTGAAGGTCAGATCATCCGTATCGCCGTCTGCGTCTGTTGCTGTGAGGGTATAGTCTGCCGCTGCTGCCGCAGTCTTAGCCGCCGGCTGTCCCGTCAGCATCCGTGTCCCTGCGGCAAACACAAGCCCGCTTGGCAGTGCGGTTCCGTCACTTTTTGTCAGACTACAGGTAAGATTTCCACTGCCGCCCGTTGCCTGTGGCAGTGTGAGGTCAGCGATTTCCACATTCTCAGTGTAAACCTGATCGGCAATCGCTGCGTTGGCAGCAAAGGCAGGCACGGCGTTCACGGAGATGGTAAAGGTCAGTTCGGCAGTGTTACCGGCTTCGTCGGTGGCGGTGTAGGTAAACTCCGTTGCTGTCATCACCGCTTCCGGTGTTCCGGTGATGGTTCTTTGTGCAGCATTGAAGGTTAATCCCTGCGGCAGGCTAGGGCTGAGAGTGTAGCTCAGCGCACCGTCACCTCCGGTGGTTTGTGGCAGCGTGGGTGCAGTGATTTTCCATTTTCTGTGTGTAGGTCTGATCAGCGATGGCTGCATCATCGGCAAAGGCAGGCACAGCGTTCACAGAGATGGTAAAGGTCAGTTCGGCAGTGTCACCATCCTCGTCGGTGACCGTGTAAGTAAAGGTGGTTTGCGGCGGCCGCCTTCGGGTGTGCCGGTGATGGTTCTTTGTGCAACATTGAAGGTTAATCCTTGCGGCAGGCTAGGGCTGAGAGTGTAGCTCAGCGCACCGTCACCTCCGGTGGCTTGTGGCAGCGTGGGTGCAGTGATTTCCAAGTTCTGCGTGTAGGTCTGCGTCGGTGGCCGCATCAGCGTCAAAAACCAGCAACCTGTTGCCGCCGCCGTCTTTCTTGCAGGCTGCCATCAGCAATATTAGACACAGCAGGCATAAATGCCTGAAAATGGAATTATGTCTATTCATGTTGTGGTGCTTTTTCTTGGTTTTATCAAATAAATATAATAAAGGGGAAGGGGGAGGGGGCACGAAATATTTTTCTTCTATTCGGGTTATTTTTTGCCGAAACAAGGCAAATCGATTGTCGTTCGTTGAGCGTCGTCATATCAGATAATTAATATTTGATGTACTTTATTTTCACAATAATACACAAACGTATGTTTTTTGTAAGACAAAATCAAAAAAAAAGTTGGTGGTATCGGGAATTATTTTTATTGAAGTTTACTCGCAGGGGTTTCGTATAGAAACTTATTATTCGCATGAAATAGTTATACTGTTCCAACCAATTTATCTCGGATCCAATTCCCGACTAGTACATTTCCATTTTTTAATAACAGCTTCCCTTCACCTTCTCTTACATGGTTTTTCCAGTTACCTTCAAAAATCTGGCCATTCTCAAAAGTAAATTTCCCAAAGCCACTTCTTTTTTCATCTTCATCAAAAGAACCCGAATAACCCAATTCAGGTCTAAATTCCATAACATAAGTGTCGGAGCTTTCTGCTTTGTGGATCCTTTTAAATTTATACGGATACTTCTGTATTGCCGGATATAAATGCCTTGAGGTTGAAGAGAAGCCAAGTTGGTCGAGAATAACGTGCGTTGCTTTTGAATCCTTCAAATGTTCTATCAACTCTTCTCTATTTAACGTATGCTTATAGGTGGTAACATAGTGATTAGAGTATAAATAGAATAACCCCGCTTTTCTACACGCAACCACTTGTTTATTACCAAGGTTATACTCACACCATTTGGCTATTTCCAAATAATCATTAAACCCTTTGGTATATCGAGATTTGGAAAACTTGTCTAATTCCCTGATTCTTTTGCTCGAAAAACTCGTCAGCCCAAAGAATAGTATTATCATCAATCCGTAGTGAAGAAGTCGCCGCTTTTGGGGGATTAACTTTTTAGTGAGTTGATAAAAACCGATTAGTGAGTAGAGGAAGAAGAAGGGGATTAGGTGAAGATAGAATCGGGTGCCTGTCCAAATTTCCGGCCAGTTCAGTAGAATACCAAAACTGCAAATAATGTAAAAAACAAAAAACCAGCGGCAAGTTATGGTTCTGGCTATCCCATAAATGATTAACCCCAACACCACCAAGCCAATAGCCCAATCTAAGGCCGTCGCCGCTTCCTTATACTCCATGACTTTGTACGAAAACATTCCATTAGGAATTTCTTTCGTTAAATACCTGATACCATTCTCCAGTAAGCGATTGAGCCAATCCATTAAACCTAAAGTACCCTCTTCAGTTCGATAAGGGTTTTTTTGGAAAAGACTAGAGATGTAGTTATTGCCGGGGATGCCATTAATTTTTTTTGTAAGCGATCCATGGAATAGTTAAAAGTATAAACCCGACAGATGTCGCTATCAGGTATTTCCAATTTTTGTGGATTAGAAAAAATAAAACGAAGGCACCTGCCAGGCTAAGCCCAAGAGACCTTACATGGTATGCAAAAGCACAAATCAGCAGTAAAATCAGAAACGGAATATTTCTATGTGGTTGTTTTTTAAACTCACAGCCTGTGAAAATAAAAATGAATGTCAGAGTCAGTAAAAGGAATGACATCTCCGACATCATTATTGTTGAAAATTTTAACAGATGGTTATTAAGAAGCATTAAGCCCGCTGCCAGTGATGCTATGATAATATCACCTGTTATCTTTCGTGCGATAAGCAGCATTAATATTACCGATGCCCACATGAAAAGACCATTAGCACTTTTAACACTGTTGAAGGTATCAGGAAAAATTTTGAATATACCTGCAATAATTACCGGATATCCGGGTGGGAAATGGTTATGAAGCGATCTTTTAATATCATTCATGTTTCTGTATCCATGCCCCCCACTAATCGCTTTTCCGAGCATAAAATATACTGCATTATCTCCTGCAAAATCTACTTTCTTATCATAAATACGATTGTAAACGGCTTTAAAGGTGATGGTTACGGCAACAGCTATTCCAAACAACATCAAGGTTGGATATTTTTTCATATACTTATATGTATTTTTAACATCTATATCGGTGCACAATATCGGAAATATCTGAAAACTGCCGCCAGCACAGAAGTTCAACCCTGAACTTCGGAATTGTCCGTTCTGTATCGGCTTAGTTGGATATGCCGTAGCTTTTAGGGAATTTCACGAAAAATATCCTAAAAAACCGTAAATCTAGCCTACTAAATTGATATAATTCTACCTTTGCCTTGCCGATTCATAAAAATCAAGCTGAAAGAGAGAACGATGCTGCGAACACATACTTGTGGCGAATTAAGAATGGCACACGTTGGACAGCAAGTCACGCTGTGCGGGTGGGTTCAGCGTCAACGAGATAAAGG
>JAPPDO010000017.1 GCA_028821635.1 Ekhidna sp. | reverse complement strand
TGATACTCATATTAGGACTAAATATTTCTCCAAATAGTTGTGAATATTTTATCGGAGCATAGATTTTTCGATCAACAAACGATTTTTTCGGGGTGATCATGTCTATAAAATTTGCTCCGTCACTTTTAATGCTTTCTTTAGTATATATCACATTGACATTTAATCGTAATAGCTTTAGCGTCAGATCAAGTAAATTCTTATTCAAATCAACTAGGAATTTATATTCTTCATGCAAGGAAGCATGAAAATCATCAGAGAAATAATCAAAAAAAGGGGCTTTACCATAAGCTGAATAGATAGCCCCCCAGTGCCTCCTCTTCCAAGGTTGATTGTAATCAATTGTTACATCTCTCAAGGCCGCCCCATTAGAATAATTAACGGGGATGATTAGCGGAAGTATTCGATTAGCAGATAAGATATAACAGCGATTGCGATAGGTCTGCTTTTTGAAAACGTCAAGTACGGGAATTGCTACCTCCTCAGCCTGAGTAATGAGTGAATAATACTCAAGGCTTGCTAAATAGTGTGATTCTATAACCACTCTCTTCACGTCAAATGATGTTTGAATCGCCAAGCCCTTTTCTCACAACTTCCGGTTTTCCACTCGTACAATCAACGATCGTGCTTGGGAGTATTCCACCGGTTCCACCGTCAATTATTACATCCACTTTAGTTTTAAACTTCTCGTAGATTATTTCAGGGTCAGTTAAATAATCATGAACTTCATCATCATGAATGGATGTGGTCATAATTGGATTGCCGAGAACATTCACTATATCTCTTGGAATATTATTGTCTGGCACCCTGATTCCCACAGTCTTTTTCTTTGAATTTAAAATTTTAGGAACTTTTGATGATGATGCTAGGAGAAACGTCCAAGGACCGGGAAGGGTACGCTTCATTAACTTAAAGATTGGGGTATCCAAATGTTTTGTGTATTCGGAAATATGGCT
Source organism: Ekhidna sp. (assembly GCA_028821635.1). GTDB lineage: Bacteria > Bacteroidota > Bacteroidia > Cytophagales > Cyclobacteriaceae > Ekhidna. Next base: position 6,228 of record JAPPDO010000017.1, on the reverse strand, counting down.
CAAGTCATAGCAGATAAATGAAAGGTCAAGCTGTTTACTCCGGATACCTTTAAGAATTCTCAATCGCTCTAATGCCTTCTGGTTAAAAATATCGCATCCAAGTCCATACACTGTATCTGTTGGATAAATGACTAATCCTCCCCTTCGCAGTACATCGGCAATGTAATCAACTTTTGAGCGTTCAGGATTTTCTTTATACAGTTTTATAAACTCAGCTTTCAATTATTGATTATTGTTTAGCGTGAATAATATGCAAAGTAATTGACTTTTTAAATCACAGCGTTTATTTGCTATATGCTAAATTTGTATCATGTCAAGTTTTCTAAAAAGCAAATTTTCTTCATACACCCTTGTGGACGATGCGATTGCGGGTGGATATTACTCATTTTTTAGGACTTTTCAATCCAGGCAAGAAACGGAAGTTCAGGTAAAAGGACATAAAGTTTTAATGTTTGGTTCAAACAGTTATCTGAGCTTAACGACTCACCCTAAAGTAGTTGAGGCGGCAGCATGTGCTTTAAAGAAGTATGGCACCAGTTGCTCCGGTTCCCGCTTTCTAAATGGCACCACGGATCTCCACGAAGAACTGGAGGAGCGATTAGCTAAATTCTTGCATAAAGATCAAGCTATTGTTTTTAGCACAGGTTTTCAGGTGAATCTTGGAACCATTCCTTCAGTGGCACACAAAGGAGATGCCATACTACTTGACAGATTAAATCACGCTTCTATCTATGAAGGAGCCAAATTGAGTGATGCCTCCACTGTTATATTCCGTCACAATGATATGAATTCTTTGGAGCGGAGGCTGATGCAATTAAAAGATGCCAATTACCGGCTCATTATCATGGATGGAATTTTCAGCATGGAGGGAGACATTGCCAAACTTCCTGAGATAGTTGAGCTAGCCAAGAAGTATGATGCTTCAGTCATGTGCGATTGTGCACATGCAGTTGGCGTTTTGGGAGACCATGGAAGGGGTACGCCGGATCACTTTGGATTAACGGAGGAAGTTGAGTTAATCGGTGGAACATTTAGCAAGTCTTTCGCTTCCCTCGGAGGATATATTGCCGGCGATCGGGAAACGATAACTTTTATCAGGCATCATGCCAGATCCCTGATATTCAGTGCGAGTATGACTCCGTCATCCACAGCTGCAACACTTGCAGCCTTAGACATTATGGAAAGTGATGATAGCTACAGGCAAAAACTTTGGAATAATACCAGATATGCGTTAGGGAAACTAAAAAGCGTGGGTTTTGATACCGGAGACTCTGAAACCCCCGTCATTCCGATCTATATCAGAGACAATGAGAAGGCTTATCGAATGACTACCCGGCTTTTTGAAGAGGGAGTTTTTGTTAATTCCGTAGTTGCACCAGCCGTGGCCCCGGAAGATACGCTTATTCGTTTTTCACTCATGTCATCTCATTCGTTTAAACAGATTGATTTTGCAATAGATAAAATCATAAAAGTTGCCCAAGAGATTGGACTTGAACCGCACATTAAAGCTGCTTAGTCTTGAGAGTTGCGATAACCGGATCCAATGGCTTTTTAGGTACGCACCTTGTTAAAAAATTTGTACACGAAGGGCATGAAGTAATTGCTTTGGTAAGGCCCTCCGCAGATACCGGTACGCTTGACTCACCTGATAAATTTTACATTGAAAGTATTGACTATGAATGTGACCTGATTCGCTGTTTCTCAACTCTTAAAGAAAAATATGGTAAGTTGGATTTATTCATTCATAACGCAGGCGTAACAGTAAGTTTAAATCCGAATGAGTACTTTGAAACCAACACCGATCTAACCGAAAGAATTGTCAAATCAGTTGAGGCGTGTAATTGGATAAAAGATTCAGGAAAGGTTTTATATGTTTCTTCACTTACCGCACAGGGGCCGGTTGGAATTAACAAGCCTGTATCGAAATACGGAGAGAGCAAATTGAAAGCCGAAGTCTTTTTTAGGAAGAGCAAATACGCACATTTAATCATGCGCCCGACTGCCATCTATGGCGCAGGAGATTATGCTTTTCTTCCACTCATAAAAGGAGCGAACAGCAAAGTATATCCATTAACAAATCCAAAACAAAAAATGAGTATGATCCATGGTGAAGACCTTGCAAACATGATTCTGATAGAATCAACAAAATCTACCGGTACGCTGCATGCTACTGACGGTAAGACTTACTTGCATAGCGAGTTTGTTTCTACCCTGTCTAAAGTTCTGAATAAAAAGGTTTATACAATTCCGATCCCTGCCTTCCTGAGCAGACTGCTTCTTGGCTTATCAGATTTTTGGCATAGATTAATCAATAAAAGACCTAGTATCACCAAAGAAAAATTTCTTGAAATTTCCATGGACTGGAATCAGCATGAGTACAATAAGATTCCCTATTCTCAGGTTCCATGCAAAATAAACTTAGAAGAGGGATTCAAAGATGCATACGATTTTTATAAAGCGAAAAAACTCATCTGATGTCATTACAAATCGAAGAAGTTAGCTCAAAAAAAGATCTAAAAAAATTTATCAAATTTCCTTTTCAACTGTACAAAGGGAATAATGCATACGTTCCGCCCTTAATAAAATTTGAAATGGGCACACTCTTAAAAGAAAAAAACCCCTCTTTTGAAAATGCAGATGCTCGTTATTGGGTGATGATGAAGAAGGGCAAAATTGTGGGCAGGATAGCCGCTCTTGTCCTTGATCACGAGCTCAAAGAAGAACAACTGGCACGGTTTGGGTGGATAGATTTCATAGACGATTATGAAGTCTCGTCGCTCCTTTTTGATACAGCCAAAAAATGGACTGAAGGAAGAGGTGCAACTGCAATTCATGGTCCAATGGGATTCACAGATTTAGATTTTGAAGGGGCACTGACCGACGGGTTTGATGAATTAGCTACTCAGGCCACGATTTATAATTACCCTTACTATATCAATCACTACAAAAAATGGGGAATGGAGACTTCCGTCTCATGGACCGAGATGAGAGGTGAGGTTCCAAAAGAAGTTCCCAGAAAAGTGAAACGAGCAGCATCTATTGTGACCAGCCGCTTCAAACTCTCCGTAAAAAAATTTAAGAAAACGAAAGATCTCCTTAACTATGCAAGTGATGTTTTTGAAGTATTGAATGCCGCTTACGCCGATCTTTATGGTTATCATACACTCACACCAAAACAAATCAATTATTACGTTGAGCAGTATTTTGGATTTGTTAGAAGGGAATATATCTGCATTGTGGTAAATGAAAATGATAAAGTAATAGGTTTCGGCATCTCTTTCCCGTCACTTTCAACAGCCTTTCAAAAAGCAAAAGGCAGTCTCTTCCCTTTCGGGTTTATTCACATATTAAGGTCCTTCTTTTTTGGGAAACATATTGATTTATTCCTGATTGGTGTTCTCCCTGAATACCAGAAAATGGGAGCAACGGCCCTCATTGTTAATGACTTATGCTCAACATTTATCAAAAAAGGAATAAAATACGCATCTCTTGGACCGGCACTAGATGATAATTACGCTGTTCTTAACACCTGGAGAGAGTTTCAGGCCGAACCAAAAGTCAGGCGAAGTGTGTTCCTAAAAAAATTTTAATTCTACACCTCGTAATTAAAATTACTAACACAAAATCGGATACTTTCAAAACATGAGTGATTATTCTGACATAATTTCATTTTTACCATACAAGGATCCGTTTCACTTTGTAAATGAGTTGATTGAACTCAATGATAATCAAGTTGTTGGCAGGTACAGAATCAAGAAAAACGAATATTATTTTGAAGGTCATTTTCCGGGAGATCCCATTGTCCCGGGAGCTATTCTTGGAGAAATCATGGCCCAAATAGGTCTGGTCTGTCTGGGACTTCATTTATCAAAACCGGAAGAGAGGGCTTATGTCATGCCGGTTTTTACGAGTATGTCAGTGGACTTCTTATCTTTTGCAAAGCCTGACGACCTTCTGACGGTTTATTCGGAAAAAATCTACTTTAGATTTGGGAAACTAAAGTGCAGAGTTTCATGTAAAAAAGAGAATGATATTGAAGTGGCTAATGGGAGTATGTCAGGTATCATTATAAACAAAACAGATCGGATTGAAAAATAAAAGAATTGTTATTACGGGTGTTGGGGTCGTTGCCTCTAATGGAATAGGGAAAGATGCTTTTATGCAAGCCCTTAAACAGGGGAAGTCCGGAATTAAAAGATGGGATGAATTTGAAAAACTTAATATCAAGTGTCAGATAGGCGGAGTTCCTGATCTGGATTCGATTGAATTAAATGAGTATCTACCTAGAATTTTTGCCGATAAATTAACCAATAAAGGCATCATTTATGGATGTCTTGCTGGCCTCGAAGCATGGAAAGACGCAGGGCTGAAGCCAAATAGAGAACAGGTCGATTACTCCTCCGGAATCATTATGGGTGCAGGCGACCTCACTTCTGATAGTTGGCTCAGTAGAGAATTCCCCACTTACTTGATTGATCGTGGGGAAAGCAGGAAGCTAGGTTCAAGAACTATTTCAGAATGTATGAACAGTGGTGCAGTTGCTTATCTAAACAACTTACTCGGCCTCGGCAATAGAGTTCAGGCCAACTCCTCTGCATGTATTACCGGATCTGAAGCTGTATTGATGGGGTATGAGTACCTTCAGACAGGTAGAGTTGAAAAAATGCTTTGCGGTAGTACCGAAGGTGACGGAAGATACATCTGGGGTGGTTTTGACGCAATGCGAGTGCTTTGCAACGACTCAAATGATAACCCTGCTTATGGTTCAAGGCCAATGAGTTCAACATCCTCAGGATTTGTCCCTTCAGGCGGCTCCGGAGCCTTGGTACTGGAAACACTGGAAAGTGCTCGGAACAGAGGAGCAAAAATTTATGCTGAGATTCTTGGAGGGCATACTAATTCGGGCGGACAAAGAGGAGTCGGGACCATGACAGCTAACGATCCCGAGGCAGTTGTAAGATGCATAAAATCAGCGATGGAATCAGCAGAAATTAAACCTGAAGAGATAGACCTCATTAGTGGGCATCTTACTTCCACTAAAGGTGACCCCATAGAGGTTGAAAATTGGGTAAAAGCCTTAGAAAGAGAAGGCGATGATTTCCCCATGATCAACGCCCCAAAATCAATGATTGGCCACAGCATCGCAGGGGCAGGTTCTATTGAGTTAATTGCCTGCGCCCTTCAGATAAAAAATAACTTCATTCACCCGAGTTTAAATACAGATAAAATTCATCCAAATATTTCATCCAAAATTTTTGGGGGTTGTATCCCGCAACGTTGTCATGAACAAAAAATTAACACAGTAGTCAAAGCAAACTTCGGATTTGGTGACTTAAACTGTGTGATTGTATTGAAAAAATTCACATAAAATGGACATGACTATTACGCAAGAAAACGTAAAAAACGACCTTATAGAAATAATCAAATCTTATCTGTCTGAAGAAATCGTAGTAAGTGAAATAAGTGAAGACAACCACTTAATCAATGATTTGAAAATTAACTCCGCTCATATTGTTGATATTGTGCTTGATATTGAAGACAAGTTTGGAATCCTAATTGACGACGATGCAATTGGTGAAATGAACACCGTGCAAGACTCTATTGATATGGTTCTCAAAAAAGCAGCTTAAGTCTTTTTTCTTTCTATTCTAGCTTTCTAGAATAAGTAAAAAACCTATTTTCAGCCACCTTTTTGTATTTCTAAAGGTGTTTGTATTTCTGGAAAAGGTTGTTTTTCCTTTCGTATAGAAATTGTTCAATAAAGTTTAAGAGATTTTGCGGCCGGTTTTTTAGTGCACATACAAGATATGTGGTTGCGTCCCTTAAAAACCATGATCTTTGTGCAGAGTGTATGAACGAGTAAGTGTGGGAGTAAAGGCGATCTCAAAAAACATCATGTTTTGTTCATTTCCAAGTTGTTTTGTAACAAACCCTTGCAGGTCTCAAAGACCTGCAAGGTTTCCCCTACTCCCTCACAAACTTTAACAGACGACCGTCCGGTAGCTGCACGAGGTACAGGCCGCTTTGCAGAGATGCTATGTCCATTTGGGTGTTCGTGGTGCCTTTCAGCAGTGGCTTGCCACTCAAACTTAGTAGTTGGAACGTGCCTCTGATCGGAGATCGCACCTCCAAATAGCGGTCGGAAGGGTTGGGGAAAATGACTGCCGCTTCTTCGTCTGCCGCACCGAGAGGGCAGATCACCTCCTGCGTTTGCGTGGACGTGTTGCC
>JAPPDO010000256.1 GCA_028821635.1 Ekhidna sp. | reverse complement strand
TCTCAGGAGGTCTCTTCATACTTTCTCAATCACTGCCCGATGAAGCCTTATTTAATGCCAGATACGCTCACTGCGCTGAACTATTTACAACCGAGGTATTCTCTGCATATCATCACAAACGGATTTCTTGACTCCCAAACTAATAAGATTAAAAATTCCAGAATAAGCAAATACTTTCAAGTAGTTGTGACCTCTGAGTGTGTTCATGCAAGGAAACCGTCAAAAGAAATTTTTGAATATGCCTTAGCAAAGGCAAATGCTTCAAAGCAAACAAGCATCATGATTGGAGATAATCCAAAAACAGATATTATCGGAGCCAAAGGTTGTGGGATAAAAGCAATTTTATACGATCCGACACAAAATCAAAAATCTTTAGCTGATTATTCTATCAGTTCGCACCTTGAACTCCCTCAACTTCTTTAAAAGAAACCAAATCTGAGCGACACTTAATGAAGCCCTTACTACTTTTACTTTTTTAAAATTAAAAATAAAATGGCTAAAGGAATTTTCTCTGTACCCGTTCCGATAAACGAACCCGTTCTTAGTTACGCTCCCGGAACGCCCGAGCGTGAAAAACTTCAACTAACTTATAGAGAAATGTACAACTCTAAAGTTGATGTGCCAATGTACATTGGCGATAAGGAGGTGAGGACAGAAACCAGGATTGAAATGAACTGTCCGCATGATCACGGTCATGTTCTGGGACATTTCTCAGAGGGGGATGCTTCTCATGTAAAGGATGCTATCAGTGCCGCACTCAATGCAAAAGAAGCATGGGAGAATATCACATGGGAAAACAGAGCCAGCATTTTTCTCAAAGCTGCGGATTTAATTGCCGGGCCTTACAGAGCTAAAATCAATGCGGCTACTATGCTTGGACAAGGGAAAAATGCACATCAGGCAGAAATTGATGCGGCATGTGAATTCATTGACTTTTTACGGTTCAATGTTTCATTTATGCAGGAGATGTATATGCAGCAGCCTGAATCTTCTGATGATATTTGGAATCGAACGGAGTACAGACCCTTAGAAGGCTTTGTATTTGCTATTACGCCTTTCAACTTTACGGCGATATCCGGGAATCTTCCCGCTGCTCCGGCCATGCTTGGTAACACAGTTATCTGGAAACCTAATTATGCCCAAGTATACTCTGCGCAGGTAATCATGGAAGTCTTCAAAAAAGCGGGGCTGCCTGACGGTGTCATAAACCTTATTTATGTGGACGGCCCTATTGCAGGAGATGTGATCTTCAAACATCCGAATTTTGCTGCATTGCATTTCACCGGTAGTACCGCAGTGTTCAAGACACTTTGGAAGAGTATCGGAGAAAACCTTGATCTTTATAAAACCTATCCCAGAATAGTTGGAGAAACTGGCGGAAAAGATTTCGTGGTAGCCCACAAATCCGCAGATGCAGGAGAATTAACGACCGGATTAGTACGTGGGGCATTTGAGTTTCAAGGTCAAAAATGCAGTGCTGCATCCCGAGCCTACATTCCGTCAAACCTCTGGAATGATGTTAAGCAGTTTTTAATCCGTGATCTGAAATCAATAAAAATGGGGAGTCCGGAGGATTTTGGAAATTTCACTAATGCAGTGATTGACATGAAGGCTTTTAATAAAATCACAGGATATGTTGACCAAGCCAAAAAGGATGAGGGGGTTGAGTTGGTCGCCGGAGGGAACTATGACGGATCTAAGGGGTGGTTTATTGAGCCGACCGTTTTCCGTGTGGATGATCCGAGGTATAGAACAATGTGTGAAGAGATATTTGGACCCGTGCTGACAATCTATGTTTACAACGAGAACAAGTTTGAAGAGACATTAAAACTCGTTGATGAAACATCACCTTATGCACTAACAGGAGCAATTTTTAGTACAGACCGTTACGCAGTAGACTTAGCGGCCAAGTTGCTAAGAAATGCAGCCGGCAATTTTTATATCAACGATAAACCAACGGGAGCTGTGGTCGGCCAACAGCCATTTGGCGGGGCAAGAGGGTCAGGCACGAACGACAAGGCCGGAGCAATGACAAATTTGATGCGATGGGTCAGTATTCGAACTATTAAAGAGACGTTTGCTCCACCCATTGATTACAGGTATCCTTTTTTAGAGGAATAATTTAAAGATTGCCTATTTAATGCTCTTCCCTGAACTTGAGTTTGATTAATGGTTTCAGAAATTGATAGAGGTTCCGAAAATTACTGAAATTTTCAGGTGATTGAAGAAGAGAAGTGGCTATTATCCTCATCTGAAAGATTTGAAACCGCTCTCTCATTTACAACTTGAGATGACGATCTCTGAATTTTTTCGGGCTCTCATCCGTCAGCTTTTTGAATACACGACTAAAGTAAGAAAGACTTTCAAAGCCACTGCGAAAGCCTGCCTCACTTACGCCGGCCCCGCTACTCAGCAGCAATTTGGCCTGACTTATCCGATACCGATTGAGAAATTCTAAATAAGACTGACCTGTTACTTTCTTAAAGTACCTACAGAAGGCTTCCCTGGTCATATTACATAGCTCAGCTACCTCTGCAATACCCACTTTTCTTTGATAATGCTCATCGGTAAATGCGTAAACTTTCCGCAGACGTTCCTGCTGCGAATTACGATAAGGATTAATATAAGGCTGATCGTGCAATGCCTCCTCATCTCCTAAATGGGCAAGTTGTTGCAGAAGGGACATAAGTCTCAGATATCGCTCAAACAAACTTATTGATTCAAATTGCAGCAACTCTTCGCCTATCTTGTCTTTGATAACTCCATGAAAAGTTAATCCACGACCGGATCTTTTGAATAAGTCCGAAACCTCACTCAACTCAGGTGTATGTCTAACCCTCTTTTCTACAAATTCCTTATTGAAGTGTACGACAACTTTTTTGTAATCCGTTTTTACCCCATAATCAAAATTGAGATGAGGAATATTTGATCCTATCAAGACCAGATCGCCTCCATAGAAAGGAGAAATATGACTGCCTACCCTGCGATGCCCATTTGCTCCGGTAATGTATGTCAGTTCATACTCCGGATGAAAATGCCAGAAGAAAAGATCACTAAGCCTTGGGTTATACATCAGTTGGAAAGAGTGATTTTCCTGGTCGATCTGTTCTAGCCGAGCCCTCATTTGAACAATAATAAAACAAGTTAGCTGATAAAAAAATAATAATATCAATTTTGTATAACAATTAATCAAATTCCGGCAAACTTCTTCGACTTAGACGTTTCAACTTTGGACTAACTTAAAAATAGAGGTAAAAACATGGAAACTGCTGACTCCAAATCACCAAAGAATGAGCACAAAAATATTCCGGGCAACCCTTCTACTGCCAAAAGCAGTGCCATTAAACTGCGTCAGGAAGCGTATGAGCAATCTTTGCGAGTATTGAACTTAGACCAGTGGAACTATTGGAAGGAAAATGGATATGTGGTCATTAAAGAGGCTATCTCTTACGAACAGGCCCTACAAACTGCTAATTTTCTGTGGGAATTTGAAGAGAAAGATCCGAATGACCCGTCCGGTTGGTACACTAAGGCACGCGCAGAAGTACAAATGAAAGAATTAGCAGGCACTGGCATGGTTGAGGTATACAACAACCAACAATTATGGAATAACAGACAAACCCGGCGGGTCTATGATGCTTTCGTAGATATCTGGGGCACTGAAAAACTCTGGGTAACAATTGACAGAGCAAATTTGAATTTTCCCATGCGGCCCGGTCACGAATACAAAGGCTTCATCCATTGGGACTACGATCCGGAGACCAAACCTCAAAATGTGCAAGGCGTGCTAGCCCTGGCGGATCAAACAGATGAGAATATGGGAGGTTTCCAGTGCATTCCATGGTTGTTTCAAAACTACGATAGCTGGAAAATGAATCAACCTAAAGATAGGGATCACTTCAAGCCGGACATTACGGGTCTGGAGGATAAAATTGTAAAAGTACCACTTGAAGCGGGGGATCTTTTGATTTTTAATAGCAGCCAGCCTCATGGCATTCGGCCCAATCGGTCGAAAGATAAGGTTCGAATTGCACAGTATATTTCCATGATGCCGGCTCAGGAAAAGGATCAGGATCTTCGCAACTGGAGGATTAATTCATGGAAAAACAGAATCCCTCCTCAGGGATATGCCTTTCCCGGCGATCCCAGAAATTGGGAACAAACGAAATATGACACTGCCGAATTGAGTGAATTGGGAGAAAAACTTCTAGGATTAAAGAAATGGTAAAAAATGTGAGTTTGATGTAAGCCTTCAAATTAGATGGGCAAATGAATTGTTTATCTCAAAAGAAAACTCATCATCAAAGTATCCTCCAAAAATAACTATATCATATAATGATTTTATTATACGCCTTCTCATTGATTGAATTTTCTGGAAGTACGCATGGAGGAGATGCTGTTCTTATCTTTCCCTTAAATCGTTAAATTTCTGCTTCATTGTAGGATTATTATAGGTCAGCTTTTTTATTGTCAAATCTTCTGCTTTTTTGTTAGCTAAACGCAGTTGGTTCTCACTTGTGGTCAGTTCCTGTTTGACTTTTTGCATCCTTGCAATGGATTTATCAATCTCCTCGATTGCCTTCTGAAAGTGGTCGGAAGCTGAGATGTAATTCTTAGCAAACCCGTCTCGGAATGTATTTATTTTATCCTCAAAATTGGAAATATCTATGTTTTGATTCCTTATCAGGTTGAGTTCCTGCTTATATTCCAGTGAGTTCAATGCAGCATTTTTCAATAAGGTAATGATTGGAATGAAGAACTGAGGGCGTATGACATACATCTTCTCGTATTTGTATGATACATCAACAATCCCATTATTATACAATTCGTTATCAGATTCCAATAGTGAAACCAAGACGGCATATTCACAATTCTTGTCTTTTCTGTCTTTGTCAAGTTTTGCAAAGAAGTCTTCGTTTTTCTTTCTATTGGCAGTCTCATCGTTCTCATTTTTCATTTCAAACATGATCGAGATGATTTCATTACCTCCTTCGTCCGTCTCTTTGAAAATGTAGTCCCCCTTAGTACCACCACTGGCATCATTGTCCTTTTCAAAGTAAGCATTTGGGAAGGCCGTAGGTCGAAGTTTATTGAATTCTATTTCACAATGCTGTTCAAGGGTCTCACCTAACATTTTGGTAGATAACCTCTGTTTCATATCCTTGACACGAGCAATCTCATCGTCCTTATGCTTTATGATGGCATCTTTATTCTGAAGCTCAGTAGTATACTGCTGTTTAAGCGAATTTTCTAAATTTTGCTTTTCTAATTCTTTGGTCTGGACATCATTTACCAATTTATCCCGTTCTTTTTCAACTTCTTGAACAGCTTCCTTAACTGCGAGTTTTTTCTGTACTTCAGCACTTTCGACTGCTGCTTCCATCCGAGTTATTTCAGTCTCTTTTTCAGCTAGTTTTTGTGCAAGTTGAGTCTCACTTTTCGCTTTTAGTTCAGTGAGTTGCCTGTCCTTTTCGGCAAGCTGCCCTTGCAGCGAATTTTTTATGCTTACCTCTGCAAGTTTTACCGCACTTACCTTTTCCTTCTCCGCTAAGTCAAGTCTGTTTTTTACGTCCTCCTCAAATTGGCGGTCACGCACCTGCTTTAGGATGTCAGCGTATCCTGCCTCATCTATTTTGAACGCTTTGTTGCAGTTTGGACAGATTATTTCATTCATATTCTTCAATAATACTTCTTGGCAACTTTCTAATCATTTTTTTACTAATCTCAGTCAAGAATTTTTTTGTCTTGATCGGGCTACAAAACGCATTAGTGTATATCATAGTCTCTCAAGTTTTTCAATCCAATTATTAAATCTTAGTGATTTCTGTCTAATCTTATACATACCAATATTTTTAGCCAATATTGAACCATAAACAATTTTATTGTAGCCTTGTATTAAGTTCAATAATCGCTTTGAAGGTGCCGTATTTGGATTATCATTAATAAGTTCCGGATTATCATACTGACCCAAGATTGATTCTAACTCCTTTTTATTCTTAAATTCCTTCGCTTCAAAGGTATTTTCAAATGATTGAATATTGTTAAATAATAAGCCTTCAAACTCGTGAAGCTGTATGTATGGAATAAATCGATGACTTAAAGCTATATCCACATCAGATAACATTCTTTGCTCTAAAAAATCCATCCTTTGAGGTTTATCAACTATAGTTTTTGATTCTTGCCAACCCGGGTAATTAAATCCATTAGGGATACCATAGTAGTCAATCAACGTTGTGACAAAGGATTCCCTTTCCTTTAAGTGACTTTCTACTTGGGACTTTAATACGTTCCACGAAACGACTCCTCCCCCTGATTTCTTAATAAGTGGTATTTGTAGGTAAATATTTTTAGTTGAGAAATGAGGTTGTAGTACCTCTCTGACAAATTCCTGTTCTGTTGGTCCCTCACAAATAATTACTAATCTTTTCACTATTCTTACTTGTTGGATGTCCGCCAGTTAAAATATTCCTTTGCCATAAATCTCCCACACTATATACATCTAACCATTCTTTTAAAGTCTTATCATCTAATCTGTTAAAATGACTTTCGCCATCTTTGAGGTCAACGGTAATGACATCTTCAGGCGAAAAATGATTTACTAAATCTGCTGACTGTGTAGCTACTATGACTTGAACATTTTTAGCTGCAACACTTTTAATCATTCCCGCTAATTTTGAGATAGCGAAAGGGTGTAATCCTAGTTCGGGTTCATCTATTATAATACTTGACGGCAGGTTAGGTTGCATAAATAAAACTGTCAGGGCAATGAATCGAAGGGTACCATCGGATAAGTCTGATACGCCATAAACCATTGAACTATGTTTACTTCGCCACTGTAGTCGAATGAAGTTTTCTTTATTTGGCTGAAAGAAAAAATCTAAAAAATAAGGTGCTATACTTTGAATTATTTGAACAATTCTACTGTAAAAAGCTTTGTGGTTTTCATGAATTGAATATAAAAATGCGCTTAAATTATTTCCTTCCTCGTAGAGATTATATTGGTCATTTATAACATTAATCATCTGTGAAAAAGGCGAGTTTTTGCCCGTATCATGAAAATGATATTTCCTGAAGCTGTCCAGATATTTTATTACATGTTTCGCTCCGAAGTTATCAGTAGATTTTATTCTTGACACTGTTTCAAAACTTGCAATATCGACCTCATCATTTCCTTTATACATAAGGTGTTCTTTTGTGATAACTAAAA
>JAPPDO010000138.1 GCA_028821635.1 Ekhidna sp. | reverse complement strand
ACGGCCCCTGATTTTGAAGCACCCGGCAGTGCCGATAATAGCAATGTCTATGAGGCGGAAGTAACAGTTTCTGATGGGACTAACAGTGTTGCACAAACCATCACTGTCACCGTTACTAATGATCTGAGTGATGATATACTTAGCTTTTCAGAGGCTGAAGAAGCGGCAGTCATCTTCCCCAACCCTTCGGGCCGCTACTTGGAGGTGCGGTCTTCGGTCGAGGGGACGTTCAAGATTCTGAGTTTAAGCGGCAAGCCATTGCTGGAAGGCACCACGAACACGAGGGTGGACATCTTCTCATTGAAAAGCGGCCTCTATTTGGTGCAGCTATCGGACGGGCGTTTGTTGAAGTTTGTGAGGAAGTAGGGGGAAGAAAGTTTAAGCGTTTTTTGCGTGTATTACTTTTTATTGTAAATCCACTGCATTTGAGTGATGCTTCCACTTAACTGCCATAAAAACAGAGCATTTCCTTGTGACATTATCTGGCAGGCGAACAAAACCGAGACGTAATTTTAAGTAAACAAAGTATAATTTCCGTCTTGATCAGAGGCCGGAGCCGGCTGGATGAAGACTTGATTATTCAAATCAATATTGCTCATTCTTGGACTTACAGTATGAAATAAGAGTGTTTGACTTGATGCTGATTGCAGTAGTTCCTCTAATTCGGTATCAACTTCACCGGCAATCCACTTCTTGGTGGCAGCAACATCAAGTATTGCAGGCATATCGTCCTGAAATGGTGCAATCAGATCATTGGAGGGGCGAGTAATCATGATGAAGGCATTCTGATCTTCATTGGCTTCCCATATCCCCGCAACGCAGAAGACTCTTTTATCCGGATAGAAGAAGTAGGAAGGGATTAGCTTTCTCTTCATTACCCGTTTCCACACAAAAAAACCGTCCATAGGAATCAAGCAACGTTGATTTTTAAGCTTCTTTCGATAAGAAGGTTTGGTTAAAACGGAAGCTAGGGGGAGATTAAAAAATTTCGGACTCATCGCTTTATTATTTGTCCACATTGCCACTAGTCCCCACTTCTGAAAATCAATTATACTCGGATTTTGAACCGTTATGATTGGCAGTGACTTGGTTGGAGCAGCATTATACTGAGGCTGATATTCTTCAGGAACCTCTACTCCCAGTGCCAGAGTTAATTCATCGGCATTAAGCGTTATAGAGTATCTGTCCACCATATTCAGCAATTTAATATTTAACATGAAATAGGATAAGACCTCTTCTCTTTTTTACCGCTTTTGCTCATTTTAATTTCTCCGATGAGTTAATTTTAACTTTAAATAAACAAACCAATGGCTGAAGTAATAAGAATGCCCAAGATGAGTGATACGATGGAAGAAGGAGTGATCGCATCCTGGCTCAAAGAAGAAGGGGACGAAGTAAACTCCGGAGACATCCTGGCGGAGGTTGAGACGGATAAAGCAACAATGGAACTGGAATCTTACCAAGACGGAGTATTATTATACATCGGAGTAAAAGAGAAGGAGTCTGTTCCGGTTGACGGAATACTTGCAATCATTGGGGAAAAGGGAGAGGATTACAAGCCGTTACTTGATGAAGCAAAGGCAAGTAATGGAAATAGCGAAGACAAAGGATTAGGGTCTGCTGGGGATACTTCATCTGAACCGACGGCAAAAACTAAGGCAATTGATACGAGCAGTATCAATGCAAGCATCATTCGGATGCCTAAAATGAGCGATACCATGGAAGAGGGGGTCATTGCTTCGTGGCTGAAGAAGGTGGGTGATTCAGTAGAATCAGGAGATATTCTTGCTGAGGTGGAGACGGATAAGGCTACGATGGAGTTGGAGGCTTATGAAGATGGAACCTTATTGTATACTGCCGTAGATGCCGGAGAAGGCGTACCCGTTGATGGAGTAATTGCAATCATAGGAGAGAAAGACGCTGATTACAGTGCTTTATTAAAAACTGAGGCAGATGGGGAAAAGCAGGAAGCTGCCTTTGAGCCTCAGAAAGATCAGCCAAAAATGGAAGCCTCCTTCGCTCAGCCTGCTTCGAGTCCGACGGTAACAACTTCTCAGAATGGAAGAATTAAAGCCTCTCCATTAGCGAAGAAGATCGCATCAGACAAGGGAATAGACCTATCTGAAGTTAATGGCACAGGCCCTGAAGGACGAATTGTAAAAAAGGATGTAGAGAACTACACACCTTCAGCACCGCTGCAAGCCGCTGTTACGAAAAGTACAACGGAAAGTAAATCGGCACCCATCAACTTACCTAAAGTAGTTGATGAAGAGCACTCTCAGAAGATAGAAATTTCTCAAATGAGAAAAGCCATTGCTAAGAGGCTGAGCGAAAGCAAATTCTCCGCACCTCATTTCTACCTCACCATGGAAATCAACATGGATAAGGCGATGGCTGCCAGGAAGTCCATGAATGAAGTTGCTCCGGTGAAAATATCATTTAATGATATGATAGTGAAAGCGGTGGCAGCCGCCTTGAAGAAGCATCCGAAAATCAATGTAAGTTGGGGAGGTGATCACTTAATGCAGCACGATCATATTCACATAGGAGTAGCGGTAGCTGTTCCGGACGGACTAATCGTGCCGGTTTTGAAATTTGCCGATCAAAAAACATTATCTCACATCTCCGCAGAAGTCAAAGCGTTTGCCGAGAGGGCTAAAGAACGAAAACTACAGCCCGAGGAGTTTACCGGAAATACATTCACTATCTCTAACCTTGGAATGTTTGGAATTGAAGCGTTTACAGCGATAGTAAATCCACCGGATGCGTGCATCATGGCAGTCGGTGGCATCAAAGAGACGATAATTGTAAAAGAAGGTGAAATGAAGCCCGGAAATATCATGAAAGTAACCCTGTCATGTGACCACAGAGCAGTTGATGGTGCGGTTGGAGCGGCATTCCTAGTAACCTTCAAGGAGTTTATGGAAGATCCGATCAGAATATTGGTTTAATTACAGAATTAGAAATCAGAAACTCCCCTTTCTTTTGCGCATGAAAAATATAAAATCAACGACCGTCCTTGCAGTAAAACATAAAGGCAAAGTAGCCATTGGAGCGGACGGGCAGGCGACGTTAGGAAACACCGTTGCTAAGTCCAATGTGAAAAAAATCCGAAAGCTAAATGATGGTAAAATCGTCACAGGCTTTGCAGGATCAACTGCCGATGCGTTTACGCTCCTTGATCGATTTGATGAGAAACTTAGCAACCACTCAGGGAATCTCAAAAGAGCGGCAGTAGAACTTGCGAAAGACTGGAGGATGGACAGGTATTTAAGAAGACTGGAAGCCATGATGATTGTTGCAGACAAGCATGAGTTGCTGCTGATTTCGGGAACCGGGGATGTAATAGAGCCGGATGAGAATTTGTTAGCGATTGGTTCAGGAAGCGAATATGCTCGCTCAGCCGCAATGGCATTGAAAAAGCATGCCCCAAATCTATCGGCTAAAGAAATGGTAAAAGAAAGCCTTACCATTGCGGCTGACATCTGTATTTATACAAACCATAATCTGGTAATTGAATCAATAGAGTAGAGTACTGTCACACTCAAAAAAGCTAAATCCCCATTTTTTTATAACGTTTTGTTTTGAGTAAGTAGTCAAAGATCTAAGGAAGTAATATATTTAAAAGGAGACTGCAAAATCTTTTAAACTCTCTTTCCCCCTACTCCCTCACCAACTTCAACAAACGCCCGAACTACAAACCACACTCAGACAGGCATGCAAAAAAATACTTAACCCTGTCGCTAATCTTTTATTAAAATTAGATAATATAAGAATAGACAGTCTTTCGAGGAAACGAAACAGGAAGCCGAGCAGAGAAATGCAATAGCTCCGTATAATTTGGGAGTAATGTACTAAAATGGATTTGGCACCTCAACAGACTATCAAAAAGTCTTCTATTGGGTACAGAAAACATACGAGAGCGGCGATGAGGATGCTAAAAAATTTTGGGAGGAGCATGAACTTTGGAAGTATTGAGGGGCGGGATAGAAAAAAATGACCACTGACCGAGCTAAAATGATCGCTGACCGGACTAAAATAACCCCTGAGTGATCTGCTTAGCGTAAAAAATCGGCAGACGGGTTACACAAAGTACGCTAGTCTGAAAGTTCTGTTAAGAATTTTAAGGTATCTGCGTTGTCAGCATAATCCCAAGGTTCCGGCTGTTGTGTGGTACCAAAAGGAATATCATCTTTTCCTACGACACATTGAATCTTTTCTTCTTTTGGTTTTAACATTGTTTTTTTCAGGTTTTCAATGGTGTCGTACTCCTGATGATAGAGCACACTTACGGGAGATATTAAATCTTCCGTTGAGTGAATCAGTAAAAAACCTGTATCTAAATGGGGAGTTTTGTTGACAAGAAAGATGGATTTATAATAGTCATAGTTATTTCGGTATTTATTATGATGTGTTATTGTCTCATAATTTTTAAAGTAAGGAAAGACCTCTTTCAGGTCCAATCCTTTGGGAGTAAACACCTTAGAAACATTGCGGCATCCGAGTCCGAAATAGGAGAAAATATCTTCTCCCAAATTTCTTAGTTCCTCTCCTGTTTCTTCACCCGTAAGTACTGCTACCGAGGTTCTGTTTTTACGAATGATGCGGGGTATATCTTTAAAATAATATTCAAAATATCTGGCTGTGTTATCACTTCCGGTAGCAATCACCGCATCAATCTGTGTAAGTTTCTCCCTTACTTCAATATTCTTTTTAATGCCGGGTTCAGTTTCAATGAGCCATTCCATTACTTTTCCGGTCAAAAAATCATCATTACTGCTTGGTTTCACCACTGCGCAGTGACCCGAGATAAGAACAGACAGCAAATCATGGAATCCGACTAATGGAATATTGCCTGCCATAATAACGCCGACAGCTTTTGGAACCTGTGTCAGATCATAATTTGCAATCCACTTTTTTAGCTTCTCCTTTTCCAGCATGAATACGACCCCCTCTAAAGCGTTTTTTACACTTTCATAAGTAAACCAGCCGTTAGCTGCCTTTGCAGCATGAGACAGGCTTTTTACTTCTTCTTCAGATAAGTTTGATATTCTTTTTCCAAGTTCTGCAAATGCTTTAATTCTTTCTTCTCTTATCATAAAAAAGCATGAAAATCAACTTTGCCAATTGAACTGCAAACTTATTGCGATTAATTTTGTTTTTTCATTTAAGAAATCAAGGAAAATCTGCATGGCAATAATGATTACAGATGAATGCATCAACTGTGGTGCATGCGAACCGGAGTGTCCAAATACTGCGATATATGAAGGGGGGATAGCTTGGAAGTGGTCAGACGGAACAGACCTGAACGAAGTAGAGATGGAGGATGGCTCGAAGGTGGATGCGAAAGAGGATCAGAATCCGGTATCCGATGAGTTTTACTATATCGTCTCGGGGAAATGCACGGAATGTACCGGTTTTCATGAGGAGCCTCAGTGTGCGGCGGTATGCCCTGTTGATTGCTGTGTTCCTGACCCTGATTATGTGGAGACGGAGGGCGAACTTCAGGTAAAGAAAGAGTGGCTCCACCTTTAGATTTTTACTGCATTCTTCTCCTTTTTATTAAGTAGGCACTCAAAACTTTATGAAAAGAGTCCTCTGTGTTTACCGGAATGAGGTCTACCTTCATCATCCCGCACTTGATTTTCAAATCCTGATAGAAAGAACTCATTGCTTTTTGATAAGATTCTTTTAGCTCCCAAGGATTTACTTTAATAGATTCATTGGTTTCCATGTCAATGAATTTGTACGGGCGGTCCTTAAAGTCAAACTGTAATTCGCTCCGATGATCTGAAACGTGAAAAAGAATGACCTCATGTTTGTTATGTTTTAGATGTTGTAATGCTTTGAAAAGTTCTTCCTCATTTTCATTCTGAAACATGTCACTGAAGATGACAACTAACGATCGCTTCTCTGACTTATTTGCGATCCTGTGGAGAACTCTCGGGATGTTTGTCTTTCCCTTTGGGTTTTGGCTCTTTAGCCGTGATAAAGCTATTAATAATGAATTGAGGTGGTCTTTAGTACTTCGCTGATCTGTTTCTGATTCTAATTTATCGGAGAACACCGATAAACCGACGACATCTCTTTGCTTGACTAAAAGGTATGCAAGTGCAGAGGCTGCGAAGACGGAGAACCTTAATTTGTCTTTCTCCGGTGCAGGGTAGTGCATTGAAGGTGAGTTGTCTAACAAAATTCTACATCTCAGATTGGTTTCTTCTTCATATTGCTTTGTAAACAGCTTGTCAGTTCGCGCATAGACCTTCCAATCAATATGTCGGGTGCTTTCACCATAATTGTAGCGTTTATGTTCAGCAAATTCAACAGAGAATCCATGGTATGGAGACTTGTGCAAACCGGTGATGAAGCCGTCCACTAACTGTTTGGCGATTAATCCAAGATTTTCATATTGATTTATTTCCGAAATATTCATGCTCATAGGTACAATTATAGCCGGTTACTGATTTGTTTGTTTGAATATAAGATAATGCTTTATATTTAGCCCCGATTTGTATATTTAAATACCTAACATAAATATTATACACGTGGAAGACAACAACGAAAAAGACAGAGACGAAGTCTATTCAGAGAGAGTAAAAGCGGGAAAGCGCACTTACTTTTTTGATGTGAAAACAACAAAGTCAAACGATTATTATTTGACGATTACAGAAAGCAAGCGGAAGCCGAGAGATGATGGTTTCTATTATGAAAAGCATAAAATATTTCTTTACAAAGAAGATTTTAATAAATTCACGGAGGCACTGAACACAGTAGTTAGCTATGTGAAGGATGAGTTGATGCCCGGTGTTGATTTCAGTCAATTTGAGAGGGAGGAAGAGCGAGAAAGTATGCCTGCTTCAGATGCTGAATCCGATTTAAAATGGGATTGAGATAGTTTTCTCAACAAGTATGAAGAGTGAAGGCTCTTAGGAAATTCCTAAGGGCTTTTTTTGTTGCCTATTTTTTCGGATGTTTAAAAACTGATTGATGCTTTTTTGGGGGGACTCGTTTGCTTTGTGCAATTCTCTGGTTTGGCCTCTTTCTCTCTTTTATCATCTCAAGACTTTTGCATAATTGATAACATTACGCTAAAACAACTCAAATAGCGAGAACTTTATACATGTAAGTTAGACAAAAGGCTAAGATGTTGTGACTTAGAGGTATCAGTTTCAAATCAAGTTCCCCTTACGCCACCAGTTTTAGTGATGCACTCCTAGCCATCTTACAAACTACACCTAGAGAAGATATATGGCAAGAATACCAAAATACGTGTTGGATTGCGGGTCGGCTAGATTGATTGTAGTCCACATCCCAGTATACTTCACTGTGCATCTGTTCAGGTATCTGAACCCTCTGACGGTA
>JAPPDO010000436.1 GCA_028821635.1 Ekhidna sp. | reverse complement strand
TATCATTGATTTGTTGATGTGCGAAGGGCCGAATAGCGGGCAGATATTATCGGCATCTTTTTTGAGTGATAAGAAGTAATTTTAAAGCATCCGATTGGTTTTCAAATCATTTATTGTTTAGTTAGCCGAGGTGAACAATTATTCAAATATGTATGTTTCTGTAAGTATTAACACTTAGGTTTTTCTGTTACGTTACACATTTTTACATAAGAGTAAGCGAAAGAATTTTATAAATGTCAAAAGAGGCGAAATTTTCAAATAGAGTCAAAGAGGTTATTTCACTGAGTCGGGAAGAGGCGTTGAGATTAGGCCACGACTACATAGGGACGGAGCATCTCTTGTTAGGGATGATTAGAGAAGGAGAAGGAGTTGCAGTGAGTGTTTTAAAAAAACTTGGTCTTTCCATGAAGGCATTAAGGTCAGCAATTGAACAATCAATAAAAGGAACAGCTACCAGCAGTGTCAAGAGTTTAGCAAATATTCCACTGACAAAACAGTCAGAAAAAGTGCTGAAAATCACCTATTTAGAAGCTAAGATTTTCAAAAGCGTGCTCATAGGTACTGAGCATCTACTACTCTCTATTTTAAGAGACGAGGATAATCTAGCAACCCAGATTTTGGACAAACTCGAAGTAAACTACGATCTTGTCAAAGAGATGCTTGAGTATCAGAATGAACATCCAATGGCCTCCTCTGCTGATACAGACGACCCGAATTATGAGGGCGATGATTTGTACTCCGGGCCTCCAAGAGGGTCAGGAAGAATCGGGAAAGAGCCAAAAGGAACAGAAAAATCAAGGACCCCGGTGCTTGATAATTTTGGTAGAGACCTGACAAAGCTGGCTGAGGAGGATAAGCTGGACCCAATCATCGGCCGCAACAAAGAAATAGAACGTGTTGCGCAAATTTTAAGTAGAAGGAAAAAGAACAATCCAATTCTTATTGGTGAGCCTGGTGTTGGCAAGACGGCAATTGCAGAAGGACTAGCATTAAGAATTGTTCAAAAAAAAGTATCCAGAATACTCTTCAGCAAGAGAGTAGTTACGCTCGACTTGGCATCCTTAGTAGCCGGAACAAAGTACAGAGGGCAGTTTGAAGAGCGAATGAAAGCCGTAATGAATGAAATTGAAAAATCTCCCGAAGTTATTCTCTTCATTGATGAACTTCATACCATCGTTGGAGCAGGCGGTGCTTCAGGTTCTCTTGACGCTTCAAACATGTTCAAGCCTGCACTTGCAAGGGGCGAAATCCAATGTATCGGTGCAACCACGCTTGACGAATACAGGCAATACATAGAAAAAGATGGTGCGCTTGCAAGAAGGTTTCAAATGGTGATGGTGGATGCCACCTCCCCCGAAGAAACACAGCAAATTCTTGAAAATATTAAAGATAAATATGAAACCCATCATCATGTGAATTATACTCCCGATGCGTTGAAAGCATGTGTTGCACTATCAGACAGATACATTTCAGATCGTTTCCTGCCAGATAAAGCTATTGATGTAATGGATGAAGCAGGAGCAAGAGTTCACATCAATAATATCAACGTCCCTAAAATTATCACTGAGTTTGAGGAGCAGATTGAGAATGTCAAGAAAGAAAAGAACAGAGTAGTAAAAAGTCAGAAATACGAAAAGGCTGCCGAGCTAAGAGATAAAGAGAAAAGACTGATGGCACAACTGGATGAAGAGAAAGCCAAATGGGAAGAGGAGACCAAAAAGAAGCGATATGTAGTGAATGAGGATAACGTAGCGGATGTCATTGCGATGATGACAGGTATCCCTACTAAGCGAATTGCGGAGAATGAAAGTTCTAAACTTTTAACAATGGATGCTGAACTTGAAAACAAGGTGATTGGCCAAAGAGAAGCAATCAAAAAACTCTGCCAAGCAATCCAAAGAACGCGCGTGGGGTTGAAAGACCCTCATAAGCCGATTGGATCGTTTGTTTTTCTGGGTCCTACTGGAGTTGGCAAGACAGAGATGGCTAAGGTGCTCTCCACATTCCTGTTTGATAAGGAAAATTCTTTGATCAGGATTGACATGAGTGAGTACATGGAAAAATTCTCAGTGTCCAGACTAGTTGGAGCACCTCCGGGATATGTTGGGTACGAAGAGGGCGGTCAGCTTACCGAAAAAGTGAGAAGAAAGCCTTACAATGTGGTGCTACTGGATGAGATTGAGAAAGCACATCCGGATGTATTCAACATCTTACTTCAGGTGCTTGACGATGGTGTGCTTACTGACGGATTAGGTAGAAAAGTGGACTTCAGAAATACGTTAATCATTATGACTTCTAACATCGGGGTGCGTGACTTAAAAGATTTTGGGGCAGGCATTGGTTTTGCTACACAAAGTAAGAAGGATAACATGGACGAGGTTATGAAGTCCACAATCCAAAATGCGTTGAAGAAAACCTTCAGCCCTGAGTTTTTAAATAGATTAGACGATGTGATCATTTTCAATGCTCTTGGGAAAGAAGATATCTTCAAAATCATTGATATTACGTTAGGTAAGCTATTAGGTAGAGTCGCTGAGCTAGGATACTCAATCGCATTGACATCCAAAGCAAAAGAGTTCTTAGCAGAGAAGGGATATGATCCTCAATATGGTGCAAGACCTCTCGCAAGAGCTATCCAGAAGCACCTGGAAGACCCGGTTGCGGAGGAAATATTGAAAGGCGAGATCGCAGAGGGAGATACGTTAGTGGCACATTGGGACGGCAAAGGAGAGGAGCTCACCATTAAGTTAAAAAGGAAGAGGTCTGCCAGTCCTAAAGCAGATAAAAAAGATTAAGAATAATTAAAGAAGCGATTTTATGTCGCTTTTTTATTTTAATTTTTGGTTTATAAAATAAATTAGTTTATATTTGTGGCAAATAAATAATTAAAAATTAAATGATCATGGAAAAGGAATTAAGTAGTAAAGAACAAGTAAAGTTCATATCAGAGATGATTTGTCAGGCAAAGGGGAATTTTGCCGGAGAAAGCAGTTTTTACTTCCTCTTGGGGGGTGGGTGGTATCTGTTGCAAACTTTGTCCACTATATCCCAGATGTATATAGGCTATACGAAGCACCTTATCTTGTTTGGCTTATAGCCATTCCGGCAGCTATCGCCTCTATATGGTATGGATTCAAAAAATCAACCACTACTCAGGTTACCTCTCATCTGGATAAGGTTTATACAAGCATTTGGATAGGTATCATTGTGATGATAATCATTTGTCTGATTTTTATGTCCAGAATCAATTATAATCACAATCCTATCATTTTGCTTTTTGCCGGTCTTGGAACATTTGTCAGCGGCATTTTGATGAAGTATAAGCCTATAATAATCGGCGCAATAGTCTTATGGACAGGTGCTTGCAGTGGCTTATTGTGCTCTGTTTCAGATCAACAACTGATCTCAGGTGTTGCGGTCTTCCTAGGCTATTTGATACCGGGTTATATGTTAAAAAAAGTAGAAAAAAATAGTGTTTAAGGACTTAGACCCCTTATTGCATTCGCAACTGAGACTAGGCATCATGTCATTACTGATTAGTGTTAAGTCTGCCGAGTTTGTCTTCATTAAAGAGAAAACAGGAGCCACAGCCGGGAATCTAAGCATACAGTTGGATAAACTTTCAGGTGCCGGATACATAAGTGTAGTCAAGTCGTTTAAAGGGAAAAAACCGGTCCCGACGTGTAGCATTACTAGAGTTGGTATCAAAGCCTTTGAAGCTTATGTGAAGGCACTGAAAGAATACATTGAATAGTTTTTTTATAAATTTTAAAATTTATAAAATGAATCTAGCTCTACGTCTTTAAACAATTTATTTAAACTCTAAAAGCATAAAAAAATGGATAAAATAATAAAAAGACATCGGTTGTTGCAGAGTTAATACCCCCCTCCCCCTCTATTTTTGTTTTGTAAAACCAAAAAAAAGTACTGGACCATGAACGGATGCACTTCCATTTTTAGGCGTTTGTACCTGCCAGCTTTAATCCTGCTGATGGCGGCTTGCAAGAAAGACGACGGGCCGATGAACACAGCACTGACGATTAAGGCGTAGACCTTCTCAGTAGGAGAGAATGCAGCAGTGACTACGGCAATAAGGACGGTGCCTGCAACAGATGCACAGAATGACGAACTAACGTTTTCCATCATTAAATGCTACAGTTACCATCAATGTGACCGATGTGAATGAGGCACGGCTGACAGATAGGAACATTAAGCATGATACACTGGTTAATGCAGACATTACCAGAGCCAACGGCCTTTGGTCGGACGGCATGACCTTGTGGGTTGTAGATGGGGGAGTATTTTCGCTTCTTTTTTAGATAATTGAGTAGGGGTTGGGGGGCGTATGGAGGAAGTCATTGAAAATAGCGAGTACTACTAGATTAATAACAATAACCTCGAAATGGGCAACTGTCCCGTGCTACTGCGAAGACCAGACCCTACTTCAGGTTATGTGTGACGGCTTACGGCTGCATCACTAAAACTGGTGTAAAGAGGATTTGACCGTAGCTCATATCTGTAAGTCACAGCATTTGAGCCTTTTTTAAAGCTTATTTGTAAAGGTTTCAAGGTAATCAAAATACCAGAAGATAAGAAAATTAGATTTCTATACGAAGTTCTCGTTTTCTTACATCAGACTCAGGTTAATTTAACTCGCAACAAGTCATCATATCTTTCCACCTGTTGAACCCTGAATTTCTGTCTGTAAACGTTAAAACACACAATAAGTGTTTTTCATGACAATTTTTGAATCGAATAATAAAAATAAAGTCATGGAAATTGTAATAAGAAGAAAGCGATTTTACACCATTTTAAGGTGCTGTACGTTATTGAGATCTGCTTTAAAAATGCTCGGAGAGCCAATAAGAAAAGGCAGATAAGGCTATTAAAACCAGCTAACATATTCAACGTTTGACCAAATCTAATCAGGCTGAGAAGAAACTGCCGCAGGTCAATATTACGTGCTCGTTAGCTTAAAACCAAATAAATGGAAGATTATACTTATGATTAAGCAGTTAAATGCTTATCGGACGATAAAGTCTTTTTTGAGGCACTGAGCGGATTCGAACCGCTGTAAAAGGTTTTGCAGACCTCTGCCTAGCCACTCGGCCACAGTGCCTTTGCAGTGTAAAATTACTAGAAACAAACCACCAGCATTCTGCTGATGATTTGTTTAAGAAAGCTGTTAATCGGATTTCTTTTCTGCATCCTTCATTTTGTCTTTAAAGTCAGAGAGCGTATCAATATCTCCGAGCGTTGATTTTTCAACTTTTTGATTGATTTTATTAACTATATTCCCCTTTTTACGACCTCGCTTTTTAGTAGCTTTAGGTTGTTCTGCTTCTTTATTCCAAACGGAACTGTGTGAAAGAACAGTTCGCTTATCATCTCTTGAAAACTCAAGTACTTTGAAGTCCAGTGTCTCACCTTCTAACGCTTCTGAGCCGTCTTTCTTCTTTAAATTCTTGAGAAGAACTTGGCCTTCAAGTCCATAGGGGAGTTCCACCATAGCCACTTTATCTGTGATACTGGTAATCGTGCATTTTTGTACAGAACCTTTCTTGAAGTCAGTCTCAAACGCCTCCCATGGGTTTTCATCCAAATGCTTGTGGCTCAATGCAAGCCTTCTGTTTTCAACATCAAGCTCCATCACTTTTGCTTCCAGTTCTTCACCAACTTTTACAAACTCAGAAGGATGTTTGATTTTCTTTGTCCATGATAGATCGGATACGTGTACAAGCCCATCAATTCCTTCTTCAAGTTCAATGAAGAGTCCAAAGTTGGTAAGGTTTCTGACCGTTCCTTTATGCTCCGTTCCCACAGCATATTTTGTAAGAACATCTTGCTTGGTCCAAGGGTCTTCTGTCAGTTGTTTGATGCCGCAAGACATCTTTTTTTCTTCACGATTAATCGAAAGCACCACAGCTTCAATCTCATCTCCTACAGCCATGAAGTCTAAAGGGTTTCTTAAGTGTTGCGACCATGACATCTCGGAAACGTGGATGAGGCCTTCAACGCCCTGAATGATTTCCAGAAATGCACCATAGTCTGCGACGTTTACAATCTTTCCTTTTACTTTAGAATCAACGTCTATTTTCTTATCAAGGGAATCCCATGGATGGCTGGTGAGTTGTTTCATTCCAAGAGAGATTCTTTGTTTATTATCGTCAAAGTCTAGCACGACGACGTTTACTTTTTCGTCCAAAGAAAGTACCTCTTCCGGTCGGC
The DNA here is from genome assembly GCA_028821635.1 of Ekhidna sp. Classification (GTDB taxonomy): domain Bacteria; phylum Bacteroidota; class Bacteroidia; order Cytophagales; family Cyclobacteriaceae; genus Ekhidna. The sequence continues at coordinate 1,144 of JAPPDO010000436.1, read as the reverse complement.
TAATCCTCCTCCAACTGATGTCAGTAATGTGAAGGAGCCCGTCTAAACCGCCTAAATCAATGAATACACCAAAGTTGGTCATATTCTTAACTATGCCTCCAGGACCTGGCCTTTTTCAAGATTGTTAAGAATCTCTGCTTTTTGCTGCTCAATATCTTTCTCGATGAGAACCTTGTGAGAAACGACTACATTGTCATTAGTATGGTTGATTTTAACAACCTTCACCTCCATTGATTTACCAACAAAAACGTCAAAATCCCGAATAGGCTTAACATCAATTTGAGAGCCGGGAAGGAATGATTCTATCCCGTAAACATCCACAATTAATCCTCCTTTTGTTCTCCTCTTGATGAATCCCTCAATTATCTCATTGTTATTTAACGCATTCTGTATTGATTCCCATGCCTTCACAATCTTGGCTTTTCTTCTTGAGAGTACCAGTTGGCCACTTGCATTTTCCTGTTCTTCCAGGTACACTTGAACCTCGTCGCCTGCTTTGAGGTCAGGGGTATCTCGGAACTCTGAAAGCGGGATCAATCCATCTGATTTGAAGCCAATGTTTATAATTACATCTCTGTCAGTAATTCCTACCACTGTTCCATTGACTAACTCTTTTTCGTATATCCTTGTCAAGGTCTCTTCATAGAGTTTCTCCATGATTTTTCTGTCAGCCTCTGAATGTCTATCATCAAATCCATCGTCCTTAAAGTCGAGTTCACCAACTGATTCAACCTCGGAATCATTTGAATCTGCTACAGATTCTTTTTGGTACCCATCCACTTCTTCTCTGACTTGATCTGCTTGCTTTTCTTCTACTTCTGCATTCTTTTTGGCGGCAGTTTCTTCTGCTACTTCTTCTTTCTCAGCCACTTTTGAGACAGCGATAACCTTCTCCTTTTTGGACGTGGTTTGCTTATTTATCTTCTCCTCCGCTGTTTTTTTTGTGACAGCTTTTCTAGTCGTGGTCGTTTTAATTTTCTTATTTTCTGGTTTAGCGAGTGCTTCTTTAGCTGTTGCTTCTTGTTTTGACATAATAAAAATTGACTCTTTTTATATTTATCACACTAGTTGATTAGAGCCAAAAATCATTTGAACTTCGGGCTGGATGACGGCATGCACCCGGCAATCCCTGTTCCGGGCCGCT
>JAPPDO010000020.1 GCA_028821635.1 Ekhidna sp. | reverse complement strand
CTCGGAGGGCTGCAAGCACCGTTCGGAGGGACGTTCCAACTACTGAGTTTAAGCATGAAATTGTTAGTAGAAGGCCCCATTAACACAAGGGTAGACATCTCCTCCTTAAGCGGCCCGTATTTGGTGCAGTTGCCGGGTGGGCGTTTGTTGAAGTTTGTGAGGGAGTAGGGGAGGAGGAGTTAAAAGATTTTACGGCATCTTACTCGTGGATGGTTTAACCTCCAGCTTTGGGCTTCTTAGTTCATATTTGGCTATTTAAGGGCAGGTCCCTGATTGGGGCAACATATTTTTTAAATGGATGCTGCTTATTTCACTTTATCAACGATTGCTTTGAATGCCTTAGGCTCATTCATCGCCAAATCGGCAAGCACTTTTCTGTTGATTTCGATTCCTGCTGTTGCCAACTTACCCATAAACTGTGAGTAAGACATCCCATACACCCTTGCTCCGGCATTAATTCGTTGAATCCAAAGAGATCTAAATTCTCTTTTCTTGACTTTACGGTCTCTGTATGCGTACTGCCATCCTTTCTCCACCGCATTCTTGGATACGGTCCAAACATTCTTTCTTCTGCCAAAGTATCCTTTAGCATGCTTCATCATCTTTTTTCGCTTCGCTCTGGAAGCAACGTGATTTACTGATCTCATTTTATTTTTTTAACGATTCTTTTCCGAACTTTTTCAATTAATGATTGAATTTGACATTCATATTCCGGTCAATTGACCAATTTAAGAAATTACAGATTCATCAAAGCTTTAATGTTTTTCTTGTCCGCTTTATCCACCACAGTCATGTAACCAAGATTTCTCTTTTGTTTGGTTTCCTTTTTGGTCAGGATATGGTTTTTGAATGCGTGCTTTCTTTTGATCTTTCCGGTGCCTGTCAGCTTAAATCGCTTCTTCGCACTGGAATTTGTTTTAAGTTTCGGCATCTTGTTTACTGCTTTGTTTATTATTTTTTTAAGGTTTTTGGAGCTAAAAACAAAGTCATTCGTTTCCCTTCCATCTTTGGAAACTGCTCTACTTTTCCGTACTCTTCGAGTGCCTGCGCAAACTTGAGTAACAAAATTTCCCCTCTGTCTTTAAAAACGATTGAGCGTCCATAGAAATGGACATACGCTTTCACTTTTGATCCGTCTTTTAGGAACTTAACGGCATGATTTAACTTAAAATTGAAATCATGACCATCGGTGTTTGGCCCAAACCTAATCTCTTTTACGACGGTTTTTTGTGCCTTTGCTTTAATCTCCTTCTTTTTCTTTTTCTGCTCATATTTAAACTTAGAATAGTCAATCACTTTGCAGATTGGCGGATCTACATTTGGTGAAATCTCTACCAAGTCCAGATTTTGTCCTTCTGCCATCTTGAGTGCTTGCTCGATCCGATAAACATCTATCTTCACGTTATCACCAACGACTCTTACTCTTTTTGCAGTTATCTTCTCGTTTACCTTATAAGGCTCTTCCCGTCGTGCACTTAATGGGTTTCTTCTTCTTTGTTTTGCGATTGTACTCCTTTGTTTTAATTGAACATTATAAAATCAAAATGTAAATATCGTAATTATTCTGTGATGTCAAAACTTAATTCACTATTTTCTACGATTTTATTTTTGAAAAAGCTGACAAATTCAGTAAAATCCACCGTACCAATATCTCCTAACCCATGTTGACGAACGGAGACCTGTTTTCTTTCCTGCTCTCTTTCTCCCACAATTAACATGAAAGGAACTTTTTTAATTTCTGCATCACGTATTTTTTTACCAATCTTCTCATCTCTCTCATCAACAAATCCTCGAATATCGCTTTCCTGCATTTTAAGAAAGACATTTTTTGCATAATCGTGATACTTTTCGGAAATTGGAAGAATGGCAGTTTGTTCCGGTGCGAGCCATAAAGGGAAGTTGCCTGCGGTATTTTCAATGAGAATAGCAATGAAGCGCTCCATAGACCCAAAAGGCGCACGATGGATCATTACGGGCCGATGTTTTTGATTGTCACTTCCGATATATTCCAGTTCAAAGCGTTCGGGAAGCGTATAATCTACTTGGATAGTTCCAAGCTGCCACTCCCGGCCTAACGCATCTTTCACCATAAAGTCCAGTTTTGGCCCATAAAAGGCAGCCTCTCCGGGCTTGATAACAGTAGTAAGCCCTTTTTCTTCTGCAACTTCGCGAATATCTCTTTCTGCTTTTTCCCATGATTCGTCATCTCCGATGTATTTTTCAGAGTTTTCAGAATCACGAAGCGATACCTGCACGGTAAAATCTTCAAAACCCAGCGATCTGAAAACATACAATACTAAATCAATGACTTTGGCAAATTCACTCTTGACCTGCTCGTCAGTGCAGAAGATATGTGCATCATCTTGGGTAAATCCTCTAACTCGAGTAAGCCCGTGAAGTTCCCCGCTTTGCTCGTACCTGTATACAGTGCCGAACTCTGCATATCTAATTGGCAGTTCTTTGTATGAGCGAGGTTTTGACTTGAATATCTCACAGTGGTGGGGGCAGTTCATTGGCTTCAATAAAAACTCCTCATCTTCGGCGGGCGTATGGATCGGCTGAAATGAACCTTCGCCATATTTAGCATAATGACCAGAGGTGACATACAATTCCTTTCCTCCAATGTGCGGTGAAACTACCTGGTCATATCCAGCCATGAGTTGCGCCTTTCTCAAGAAATTCTCTAAACGCTCCTTCAAAATAGCTCCTTTAGGCAGCCAAAGCGGCAACCCTTTCCCTACTTTTTCAGAAAAAGTAAACAGTTCCAGCTCTTTCCCGATTTTTCGGTGATCTCTTAGCCTAGCTTTTTCCAACAACTCAAGGTGTGCTGTAAGCTCTTTTTGTTTTGGGAAGGTGATTCCATAAAGCCTTGTTAGTTGCTTTCTGTTTTCGTCTCCCCTCCAATAGGCACCTGCCACATTCAATATTTTAGCAGCTTTTATAAATGCGGTATTTGGAATATGTGGCCCTTTGCACAAGTCGGTGAAGTTTCCCTGTGTGTAAAAGGTTATTTGCCCATCCTGCAGTCCTTCCAATAGCTCCAGTTTATATTCATCACCCTTTTCTTCAAAATAGGCTATGGCCTCGGCTTTGGAGATACGTTTTCGTATATACGCATGCTTTTGCCGTGCCAATTCAAGCATCTTATCCTCGATCAACTTTAAATTTTCCGAATCAAATTCCTGATCTCCGAAGTCTACATCATAATAAAATCCACTTTCGATGGAGGGGCCAATACCGAACTTGATCCCGGGATAAAGTGCTTCGAGTGCTTCGGCCATCAGGTGCGCAGATGAATGCCACAGCGTTGATTTGCCTTCTTTATCATTCCAGGTTATCAACTGAAGCGTGACATCCTCCTCAATAGGCTGAAATGAATCTCTTACCTCTCCATTCACCTTCGCTGCAAGCACATTTCTTGCGAGACCTTCGCTTATGGTCTTTGCGATGTCTAAGGCTGTGCTTCCTTTTTGGCAGGATCGTAGAGACCCGTCGGGGAGTGTAATGGTGATCTGGTCACTCATTAATTATTAGGTTTGATAGATGCTAACTTTAAAGCTGAAAGTTCACTTATGTCCGGTTTTTGGAGTTGCAAATATGCTATTTTTTGTGTAATCTAATCAATCCTTTCTCTATTCTATAATAAGTCGGCGTGGACACGCCGGAATGTTCCTGCCACAGGCATAATTTTTAGCTATATCAAGTGAAGGTTGTTTAGTATCTTTATTCTACTTTCATTTTGTTATTAAATTTATAATGTTATTGTGAGGGTGGCCAGCTATATTTATGCCAGATTAGACCTTTAGCATTAAATCAATAACACGACCCAAGAAATTATACTTATGAATCACTGACATGAGAAAGATTTCACTTCACTTAGTTTTTATTTTTAGTTTCATGGTTGGTCAGGCACAAACGGGAAGTATCGGCTTTTCACTTGGCTTACCTCAAAATAATTTTAAAGAAAACACAGATGCAACCGGATTTGGCGTGGATTTGTCCTATGCTATTCCACTCCAGAAAGGAATTCCGGTTTATTCAGGATTGAATATCAATTACATGGTATACGGAAGAAGCACAAGAAAAATAAACAACCGTCATAAAATTATTAACACTAACAAACTATTTGGAACCTACCTTTTTGTAAGAGCAGTCGTCCCCCTTGGTTCTATCCAACCTTATGGAGAAGTGCTTTTTGGCTTTAGAACTATTTCAACTATTAACAAGATTCGTGATAAAGATGAATCAATTGTAAAAGGGTCAGAACTCTTTGAGGAGGATGAGGAGCCATTAATTGATTCTAATGTTATCGCAAGATTGAACGTCTTAAATGACTGGATTTTGAGTTATGGTTTGGGGGCGGCCTTTTGTTCAACCTTAGTGGTAATGCCTTTCTTGACTTAAGAATTGATTTTTTTCGGGGACAGAAAGCTCAATACTACGACGGCAGTGATACGGAATCGTGGATAGTTCCTGTTACGAGTGCTTTGGGCATTGATGATATAACTGTCAAAGCACAACCGAGAGAATCGACGACGGACTTGTTATTATTAAATTTGGAGTGGCTTTTAAGATTTAATACTCATACTTACCCTTCCATCGAGCCTTCAAAAATTTTCTTAACTCCTCTTCTCTGGCATTCTTCCCCGGATCATAGAGTTTTATTCCTTTAATTTCTTCAGGGAAAAATTCCATTTCGGCAAAATTCATTGGATGATCATGTGCATATTTATATCCCTTACTATAACCGGAATCTTTCATTAGTTGAGTAGATGAGTTTCGGATGGCCAATGGAATTGAAAGATCACCTGTCCTCTCTATGAGAGATTGAGCCTTACCGATTGCCATGTAGCTTGCGTTACTTTTGGGAGAAGATGCAAGATAGGTAACACATTGCGATAAGATAATTCTCGCCTCCGGATAGCCAATCAAATTCACAGCCTGAAAGGCATTTGTTGCCATAACAAGTGCTGTGGGATTGGCATTGCCAATATCCTCCGAAGCTAATATTATAAGCCTTCTGGCAATAAATTTTACATCCTCCCCTCCTGCAATCATCCGAGCAAGGTAATAGACGGCCGCATTGGGGTCACTCCCTCTTATTGACTTAATAAATGCTGATATAATGTCATAATGCATTTCGCCCTTCTTGTCGTAGAGGACTGTTTTTTGTTGGGCAACTTTGGTTACTTTCTCATCTGTAATGATTTTCTTCTTTTCTTTATCACTCTTGATTAGGAGTTCTAATAAGTTTAGAAGTCTCCTTCCATCTCCCCCGGATAAATTGAACAAAGCCTCCGTCTCTTTTAATACTATCTCCTCCTTACTTAAATCAACATCCTCTCTGATAGCTTTTTGAGCAAGTTGAAGAAGGTCTTCCTTAGTGAGAGCGTTGAGCATATAAACGTGAGATCGTGAGATCAACGCTGAGTTTATTTCAAAACTTGGGTTTTCAGTCGTGGCCCCAATCAAGGTTATTACGCCTTTTTCGACAGCACCAAGTAAGGCATCTTGCTGAGCTTTATTAAATCGGTGAATTTCGTCAATAAAAAGGATTACCTTACTTCCTCTACCGACGGTTTGTATAACTTTTCTGACTTCTTTTACACCTGAACTGACTGCACTTAGTGTGTGAAATGGCCTTTTTACCTCATTTGCAATAATGTTAGCAATGGTTGTTTTGCCTGTTCCCGGAGGACCCCATAAAATCATGGAGGGAATCTGACCTGAAGTGATTGCTTTACTCAGTACACTATTTTCTCCTATTAAATGATTCTGTCCAACTAAATCTGAAAGTTTAGATGGACGCATTCGCTCGGCAAGTGGGAAATTATTTTGAAACATATTCATAAAAATAATACTAACTATTTTAGTATTATGACTTCTTTTGCACAACAATTAAATTACCGCCAAGAATTAAAAACATACCAAGTATTACCTGTATGTTGAACTCATATCCTTCAAAAATAATAGATAGAAACACGGCAATCACGGGTATAATGATCAATACATAAGCGGCTTTATCCGCACCTATCTTCCCAACAAGCGTGAGATAGGCACCAAAAGCTAGGATTGATCCAAAAATGGAGAGGTAGAGCAATGAGAATGAATACTCAATACGGAAATCAAAAGCGATTGATCTTCCCGATACCAATGCAATGATTCCAATGAAAATACCTCCATACAACATACCAAAGGCATTTGTTTGAAGCACCGGAAGAGAATTTGCCTGATTATATGCTGAGGTTATGTTTCCTAATGAGGCAATAACCACAGCTAGAAGGCAGATTGATAAATGGAAAAGCGGCAGTTCATCAAATCTTATATCCAATAAATCATTTCTAAATAACAGAAACGTTCCCGCAACTCCCAGTAAAGCCCCGACAGATACCTTTTTCTCTGACTTACGTTTAAGAAAAATAGCTCCAAAAAGAATATTAAGGAATACGATGGTAGAAAAAGCTACTGCTACAAGTGCACTCGTAAGTTGCTCCTCAGCTACATAAATAAGTAAATAATTAAGTCCAAAAAGAAGAATACCTTGCTGAAAGATGAATCGATGCTGTGGTGGCGTAAAGAGAAGGTTTAGTTTTTTGAGTTTTGCAACGCCGAGTAAAATGACCCCCGATAGAATAAACCGATAGCTTACAGACCAAGTGGGATCTACAACTCCCAATTGGAATTTGATAACATAAAAAGTAGAGCCCCAAATAAGGACAGGAACTGCAAAAAGTCCCAAAACATTTAACTTCATGACCCGAATCTAATCAAAGTAAACCCATTCAATGCGTTTGTTAAAAAAGGGGTAGGATTGATGAGTTACTTTGGTTAAACAGGGAACCTAAGCCTTTTGTGAACGGCATAAGAATTTTACGAGTAATGGGACATGTTACTAGAAATGTGTTGCTTGGGAATGTGATGGCAGTGATAAAAAAGCAACACTCTCATGTGAGGGTGCTGCAAGAGGTTCTTTTACTTCTTTATAAATTTCAACAAACGCCCGTCCGGTAGCTGTACCAGATACAGGCCGCCTCGCAGGGAGGTGATGTCTATCCTTGTGTTCGTAGCACCTTCCAGCAACGGCTTGCCGCTGAGGCTCAGAATCTTGAAGATACCTTCGGCCGGAGACCGCACCTCCAAGTAGCGGCCCGAAGGGTTGGGGAAGACGACAGCTTCCGCTGCATCGTCTGCCCCCAACGGACCCCTCTCCTGTACCGTGATGTCAAAACTATCGGAAACCGTGCCGCCGTTGCCGTCGGTGGCGGTGACTTTCACGGTGAGTGTCCCTGCGTCGGCGGCCTGCGGGGTGCCGGAGAAGGTGCGGGCGGTTGCATTGAAGGTCAGCCACGTGGGCAGGGCTGAGCCGTCGCCCCGTGCGGCGGTGTAGGTCAGTGCGTCACCGTCGGCATC
>JAPPDO010000041.1 GCA_028821635.1 Ekhidna sp. | reverse complement strand
GTGATACTTTGCGTTTTTATGAATATGTAGAAACACTAAAAAAGAGTATTGAATAGCTCCTTTATAATCTGTTATGTAGCTAATTGTTTAGTTAATGTTACTTTAGTGAATAAGCCATGCTTTATGCTCAAAATAGCTGACAAAATTTGCTTAACTTTTAAGAATGGAATACTGGGAAGAAATAAATCAAAAACTTAAACCGTGGGTTGACGAAGAACTAAATAAAACCGTAGTTGATCTGTTTGCCGGATGCGGAGGACTCTCCCTTGGTTTTGAAGCAAACGGATTCAAAACAGTCGGTTATGAGATGGGCGAATATGCTTCTCAGACATACAATAAAAACTTACTTGGACATTGTTACAACGAAAAACTCAATACCGAATCTGAATATCCGAAGGCAGAGGTCGTAATTGGAGGCCCGCCGTGTCAACCATTCAGTGTTGGAGGGAAACAACTAGGTCTAAAAGACTCTAGAGATGGATTGCCTATTTTCCTTGGAGCAGTAAGGCAACTCAACCCGGAAGTTCTTCTTTTTGAAAACGTTCGTGGAATGCTTTACAAGAACAAGTGGTATTTACATGAAGTAATCAAAGAACTTGAAAGTTTGGATTACCAGATTTCATACTCTTTACTAAACGCCAAAGACTATGAAGTTCCTCAAAATAGAGAAAGGGTCATTGTAATTGGATCCAAAGCAAAAATTAACCTTCCCACTAAAATCAATCGTAAGGTTACAGTTGGGAGTGCTCTTGGAAAATTAGCTTTTCAATACGATGAAAACTCCAAGTTTCTCACGAAATCCATGGATCAGTATGTTGCTAAGTATGAGAAAGCCTCTCATTGTATAAACCCTAGAGACCTTTATCTTGACAAACCGGCAAGAACCTTAACATGTAGAAATCTGGCAGGATCAACTGGCGACATGCATAGAGTAAAACTTGCTGATGGTCGCAGGAGAAGATTAACTCCGAGAGAAGCAGCAAGACTTCAAAGTTTCCCTGACTGGTTTGAATTCTCAGGAACCGAGACGCATCAATTCAATCAAATTGGTAATGCAGTTGCTCCAAACTTTGCGTTTCAGTTAGCCAAGGTGGTTAAGAACCATTTTATGGGAGAAAACAGATATGAAAGGTCAATAACCGAAAATAATCAGTTTACCCTATTCGAGGATGAAGCAATATATCAACCCAGCAAAATCTAAAACCTTTGCATCCAAAACCTCTTCAATTCAAGAACTGATTCAAACTACTCTTTATATTCTTGAATCTTTCGGTATTCCCATTGACGGAACACCGAGAAGAATAGAAAGAATGGCTATTGCATTTTTAGCATGTTGTGATGTTAAGAATATCAAGGACTTCAAGACCCCAAAAGACTTGAACGCAGGATTCTCTCTCAAAACAAGAGATATCATCAATTATGTAAACGGACATTTTAACGAAGAGATTAGCTCTGGCTCATACGATGACATAAGAAGAAAAGACTTAAAAATGTTAACTGTTGCAGAAATAATTCTTCAGTCCAGTCCAAATTCGGCAACCAATGATTCAACTCGTGGTTACTCATTGAATCCTTACTATACGAACTTGCTAAGGTCTTACGGCTCTGAAGATTGGGAAATTCTAGTCCAAGAAACATTGAAAGATATTGAGCCTCTGAGTGTCAAATTAAAGAGAGAAAGAGATTTGTTTAAGGTGACGGTTAATTTACCGTCAGGTGGTGTATTAAACTTTTCAGCAGGTAAGCATAATGATCTCCAAAAAGCAATAATTGAGGAATTCTTGCCGAGGTATGGGTTTGATGCTGACGTTTTATATGTTGGTGATACTGCTGATAAGTATTTACATATGGAAAAAGAATATCTGGAGTCTCTCAATTTCTTTGAACTCTCACATGAAGAATTACCCGATGTAGTTGCTTACTCCAGAACAAAAAACTGGTTGTATTTGATTGAAGCTGTCCACTCATCCGGCCCAATTAGTGAGATACGTTTACTTCAATTGAAAAAACTGACTGAGAAATGTAAAACAGATATTGTTTATGTAACTGCTTTTTTAGATCGAGCCAAGTTCAGACAATTTATGGCTGAAATTGCATGGGAAACAGAAGTCTGGACTGCTGACAATCCGGACCATTTGGTTCACTTTAATGGTGATAAATTTCTCGGGCCTTACAAATGAAGATCTATAGAGTACAACCAGATACTAAAATGAATATGCGAAATGAGTATCAGAGATACATAAGGCAATAGTTGCTTAATATTGCAAAACAGGCACTTTTATAATCATGCGATATCGCTTTTTCAGTCATTTCATTTTTAAAATTTTATGCTGCTTCTCAGTGGCTACGGGTTATTCACAAAACTATTGGCAGCAGCGAGTTGAGTACCAGATGGACGTTGATTTTGATGTGACATCAAATGGATTTTTTGGGACTCAAACGCTCAAATACTACAATAACAGTCCGGATACCTTAAAAAAGGTGTTCTATCATCTCTATTTCAATGCGTTCCAGCCGGGGAGCATGATGGACACAAGAAGCAGAACCATTTCCGATCCTGACAGTAGAGTGATGGATCGAATCTCTCAGTTGGATGATACTGAGATTGGTTTTCATGAGATATTGTCACTAAAGCAGGACGGCAAAGCACTTAATTATCAAGTTGAAGGGACTGTTTTGGAAGTTGATCTAATCCGTCCCCTCCCTCCTCAGGATTCATCAACCTTCACGATGGAATTTGAAAGTCAGGTTCCCGTTCAAATCAGAAGAAGCGGCAGGGACAATGCTGAGGGTATTGAATACAGCATGTCTCAGTGGTATCCAAAGCTGGCGGAGTACAATGAGAGCGGCTGGCATGCACATCCTTATGTAGGGAGAGAATTTCATGCTCCTTGGGGAGATTTTTCAGTCAATATCTCCATTGATAAAGACTATGTGCTTGCCGGAACAGGGACCCTCCAAAATCCAAATAACATTGGATATGGGTATGAAGATGATGGTATTAAAGTAAAAAGAAAAGGTAAGAAACTGACTTGGCAGTTTGTAGCTGAGGATGTTCATGATTTTGTATGGGCTGCGGACCCCGACTATAAGCACGTCAAAACAAAAGCGAAGGACGGCCTGGTATTACATTTTTTTTATCAGGAAAATGAAAATACAGCGGCGTGGAGCGAACTCCCTGAACTAACCGTCAAAGCGTTTGAATTTATTGAAGAAAACTACGGGGAGTATCCATACAGTCATTATTCCGTGATACAAGGGGGTGATGGCGGGATGGAGTATCCGATGGCAACCCTGATCACGGGAGAGCGCAATTTAAGAAGTCTGGTTGGAGTAACCGTGCACGAAGCATTGCACAGCTGGTATCAGGGATTATTAGCAACAAACGAAAGCTACTACGCCTGGATGGATGAGGGATTTACCACTTATGCGACGGCTGAGACTACCTCAGCGATTTTTAAAGATGACGGCCCCGCTCAGGAGAGAAATTATCAACGCTACAATTACCTCGTCAGTAGTGGAAAAGAAGAGCCGCTAACCACACACTCCGACCACTTCACGACCAACGCTGCCTATGGAATGGGTTCTTATACCAAAGGAGCCGTTGCTTTAGCTCAGATGAATTATTTAATCGGAAAACAAAAAACCGCTTCTGCACTGAAAAAGTACTATTACCAATGGCGATTTAAACATCCCGATGCTAATGACTGGATTAGCGTTTTTGAGAAAGAATCGGAGCTAGAGCTGGATTGGTACCTCAATTATTGGATAAACACCACGCACTCCATTGACTATTCCATCAAAAAGGTGGAAGCTGAAAATGGACAGACTAAGGTTACGATGGAGCGTTTAGGAGGTATGCCAATGCCAATGGATCTCTACGTGACGTTTACTGACGAAAGCAAAGAACTCTACTATGCCCCGTTGGTAATGATGCGAGGGGAAAAGGAAAACGAAGGAGATTTGAAAAGGGTGACTTTGCCGGATTGGCCATGGACACACCCTGAATATAAATTCATCATTGACCGACCCATTGATCAGGTCAAATCAATTCAAATTGACGAATCGGGGTATCTGGCGGATATTAATTTGGAAAATAATAGATGGGAAAGGGAGTGAGTCTCTCCTTTACTTTTCTGCCTTTCCTTTCAGCGTTATGATCTGCGTTGGATTAACCGGATCATTAGAATAAATAGTCTGTAAGAAGCATAGATCGGAGTTCTTGAACTAATTTCTTTAACCTTAGAATTTGATTGAAAACCGCATGAATCCCATCGAAAAAAGTAACCAAAAACAACGATTTGAAAAGGCACTGAATAAATAACTTTGTAAGATAAATGGCTTACGAATCAGTAGATAAATTACAGAATGCTCTTGGAGAAAGAGTGTTCCAATATACGAAGGACAAGAAAAAAGCAGCAGGTAGGGCATGGGGACAATGGTTGAAATCATCACTTACTACCTTCTCAAGACTTGGGACTTCAACAATTCAACTTCAATAGAAAGAAGACTTTTTGAATATGGAAATGACGACATCACACACAACGTAGAGTATTCACTACATCCTATCATCAAAGAACATGAGGTAACTATTGACAATGATGGCAATTCTATCACATCAACTAAAATTCTGAAAGCTTTAGAGCGGAGAGTCGAAATTTCAAAGTTTAAGAGAAAGAACAATAACCTTCTTGACAAGCATAACATTCTACGCAATGCCTGCACAATTGGGGAATCTGGGAATTCCCTCTTGCTAACCAGTTTTAAAACAACAGGACAGAACAAGCATGAATTACTCGTGTTTGAGCAAATGCAAAAGCCTTATGCAATCTTTGAATGTAAACGAGTAGGTATTGAAGAAGGGATTAAAAAAGGCCCACAGACCATTGAGAAAGCAAAACAAGGTGCTTATGTAGCAAGAACTGCATCCTCACTTCAAAAAATTAGGACAGACACAGGTGAAAAGTATGGTATAATTTACCGTTCAGACAACAAACCCTACATCAAACCTTACGTTGAGTTGATGGAGGAAATCATTTACTCTGACGATACTGAACTCCTGAAAAAATTCATCCTGACAATAGGCTTTGTCAGCAACCACGGCAACTGGTTCACTGAAGAAAATCATAATAAGGAATTAAAGGTCTTAGCCCAGTCTTATGACTGGCTAATTTTCTTAACCGACGATGGACTGGCGCAATTTATTGATGAGTTAATTCTTAATCCGACAAGAGATCAGGAAGCATTCAAAAGTAGCTATACTGCCCACAAAAAACGCAACGTATTCACAAAAGTCAAAATGGACTTTGAGGCTGACGCAGTATTGCTTAAATACTTCTCTCACAAACTGAATGAAATAGAAGGTTGGTTCAACATCATTGCACCGGAAGGGAAGAAAATTACGGAACTAAAGAATGAACTTATTGAGTTACGTTCAAAAAACCGGAGTGAAATATTATGAGCGCAGGTAGAACAGTAAATTCTCAAAGTCAAAGTTGGGGGACACCTCATAAATACGTAAAAGCAATCAAACGATTTTTTGGAGGTTCTATTGAATTAGACCCATGTTCAAACGAGCATTCAATAGTCCATGCTGTGACAGAGTTCATGCTGCCGTACAATGACGGATTAAAAGAGGACTGGAACTACCCGACGGTTTATATGAATCCACCATACGGTGCTGACAGAACAAGAGGGACAACCATTAAAAACTGGTTGGCAAAATGTGCATTGACACATAAAAAATACGGGTCAGAAATATTGGCTCTGGTTCCCGTTGCGACAAATACCGGACATTGGAAACAGAGTGTTTTCGGACAAGCAAAAGCCATTTGTTTTCTATATGATACAAGACTAAAATTCCTTGAAAATGGTTTAAATATAGGTAAAGGAGCACCGATGTCTTGTGCTATAATATACTGGGGACAGGACTATTATAAGTTCTACAATATTTTTATTGAATATGGTGCCGTGGTTGACATTTCAAACCTCCAAGAAGAGGAGACGAGCAGAGCAAGAGAATACATGAAATTAGAGTTTAAATAAAAAATCACGCTATCCAACATAGTGAAAAAGCATGGTGCAGAAAGAGATTACAGAAAAATTGGTGCCTCATAATACATTATAGTAATGGACAAATATTCGGCTTTAAATACCCTACGTTTTTTACACAGAGCCATTAGTTTAAAATTAGGTACAACCTATCCCAAATTGGATAATCATGTTTAACCAGTTTGACTCTTAAAAGCAAGTACAGGCTGGTTTATGACTCTTTTTGAAGAAATGGTGAAAAACCGATACTTTGATTTTCATCCCATTTACATTGTTTAATAAATCGTGCTAAGTAAACATCTCCTTTACTTTTCTACCTTTCCTTTCAGCGTTATGATCTGCGTTGGATTAACCGGATCATTAGAATAAATAGTCTGTAAGAAGCATAGATCGGAGTTCTTGAACTAATTTCTTTAACCTTAGAATTTGATTGAAAACCGCATGAATCCCATCGAAAAAAGTAACCAAAAACAACGATTTGAAAAGGCACTGAATGAGTTTGTCAAGGAATTAAAATCTTTTATTTCCACTGATACCGGCGAATGGACAGTTAAGGGGTTCATAGATATTTACAAGAACATTTATACCATCTCTTCGGACACCAAGATCGTCTCTAAAATTCTTGAAATTCACATCTTTCCTGAAATTCTAAAATTTGCCGAGAACAATAATTACAAAATTGTTTTAGCTGAACATCAAAATTGGTATCCTGACTTAACTATCATTGATAAGATTAATGATAACATAAAATTTGCATTGGACTTAAAAACAACATTTAGACGAAACAACAAAACTGCCGGATTCACGCTTGGTAGTCATGGAGAGTACTTTAAAGAACGGCACAAAAGCAAGAATATCCAATTCCCATATAATGAATACCTGAGCCATTATTGCCTCGGTATTATCTACACAAGAGAAGATTTTAATGAAGATTTAGCAGAGACTGAAATTTATCAGGTTGCTGAACTTGAGGAGGAATATGGAAATCCCCCTGACCTTGTGAAAAATCGTGAAGTCACAACAGTCGAGCACTTAAAATCAATAACATCAGTAATAAAGGATTTTGACTTCTTCGCCGCAGAAAAATGGAAAATCGCCAGTGATAGACAGGGGTCTGG
This sequence comes from Ekhidna sp., assembly GCA_028821635.1. GTDB lineage: Bacteria > Bacteroidota > Bacteroidia > Cytophagales > Cyclobacteriaceae > Ekhidna. The sequence continues at coordinate 337 of JAPPDO010000041.1, read as the reverse complement.
AAATACTGCGAACATTGGATCTATTGAATACATCAACGCCTTGAAATCTCAGCAAGGAGTTTTTAGTAAACTTGGTGAAGAGTGGTTTTATGAGTACTGGACTAATTACGGTTCAGCAATTATGGTCAAAGAAGGGAAGACCATTAAAATAAGTAGTATTTGGGACTTTCCGGATTTCAAGGGGCGCAAAGACCTCTATAGTCAGGTAATATCAAAAGGAGCAAAACGTAAACGAGCAGATCAAAAATGACAAAGACCATTACACCTCCAATCAAGATTCAGGGAATAAAGACAAAATTGATTACTTGAATTGAGGGCATACTACCAAATTATCGAA